>NZ_JAMYPU010000021.1:0-105949 GCF_040320535.1 Mesorhizobium sp. M0676 | reverse complement strand
TCCATGCCTTGCGATATCGCTGGCGTGAGCCACCACGAAAGCGCAAGTTTCAGTCCATGCCAAAGCTATCTTAGCGCCTATGCCCGTTTCCCAGGTGTGGCAGGGTCGCGGCTCGCCTTCAATCTGTCTTGGGATACGCCGGCACTGGAAGGGACCCAAGCTGCCGTCCTGTGCCGTGCCCGACCCCCAAAAGGCGCCGCGCATAGCGGGTGAGCGGCTTCTCGAACAGACGGTGGGTGATAAATGCTACGCCCAGGGTTATCGCCAAGGCCGAACCGATGAAAGCCCACGGGCCGAGCACAAAGATCAAGCCTGTACGCCAGAAAATTATGCGAATGGCGCGGATCACGAATGGATGCATGAGGTAAAGAGCGTATGACGCATCGCCAACGCCAGCGGCCCACCTCGCCGCCAGGCTGTCATGCCTCAGTTTACCCGGCGGTGCCAGGGCAGCACTCCAAACTATTAGAGACGCCGGAATGCCATACACGACAGGGCGACCAAGGCCGGCCGAGATATCGGGAAACGCCGCCGCAAGCATCAGGGCACCCAGTCCCGTTGCGGCGACACAGGCCCTGATTGGGCCGGAAGGCCGCAGGCCCGAGGCGCAAATGACCCCGATCATCGCGCCGAAAGCAAATTCGAGGATGATCGGATTGGTCCAGAAACCCCAGGGCTCTGGCAAAGGAGCCGCAAGAGCGCCCGAGAGCACCATCCCAACCAGGATCGTGAGCAGGACCGTAACTGCCCACCGCATGGGCAGCACGATCGTCGCCGTGAACAACACGTAAAACAGCATCTCATAATTGAGCGTCCAACCCAACTCGTAGACCGGCTGAACGACGCCGTCAGGGCGACTGGCCGGAACGAATAAATAGGATTCGACTACAAACCTGAAATCGACGTAGCTCTGGTTGAGAAAATTTGGGGCGGCCACCGCTACCGCAATGTAGAGCGAGGTGAGCGCCCAATATAGCGGGACAATTCGCGCGATCCGGCGGGAAATGAAGAGACGCGCGCCCCCGGGCTTTGCGAACAGCTGTCGCGACGTATGCACCATTATAAGGCCGGAAATCACGAAGAAAATATCGACTCCAGCGCTCCATGGTATCGGATTCCAGCTCTGAAAGGTGCGGCCGGCCTGTAATTCCAGGGTGGCCGCATCATGCTGGGCGTGTCGCAGCGCGACCGAACTAGCCGCGAGGGCGCGCAGGACCTGAACTTGGGTGAGGGTTTCGCGTTGGCTGCGCTCGACAGGCGTCGATCTCTCCGAGCGACGGCGCACTGCAGGCGCCGAGGCGCTCGCCATTCGGGCTTGTTCCATGGATGCTCCGCAGATTGTGAGCACACCCTGGGGCGCCTCCGAAACTGATGCATCCTTCAAATGACGGACACAGCCCGCGAAGTATCGGCTGCCCGCGCGGGTGTCCGGAACAGAGATACGCCGAAGCGTCTGTGCAGCCCTATGGCCTTTGTGCGATCCGGGCTTCGTGACTTCCTGCCCGAACGACGGCAATCACCGTAGCCAAAACAGTGCTCTCATTTGCTCGCCCTCAAGAACCAATGCCATTGACGGGCATCGACCGCGCTCGGCCTGATCGACAGCAAGGCAAAAACCAAGCCTGGCATGATTTTCAGTCGCTTGCGGATATAGACGGCCATGGCAATGCTCCAGATGCTCAGTGCAAGTGCGACACCCACCGCAGCGCCAAGCAGGCCGTACACCGCAACTCCGGCTGCACAGGCAATTATATTGGCCACAGCACCCGCTACCATCGTCGTTGCCGCAGCCCATTCATTTCCAGTCATGGTCAGGAGATTCTGTTGGGGCCCGCACAGCGCGACAAAGACATATCCCAAAATCAGAACCCGTGCGATCGGCGCTCCCGCGCTATAACCCTCACCGAAATAGCTCAAGAACGGCTCGACTATCACCATCATTGGGACGGCCACCAGGATGGCACCGCCAGCAGAAAGCAGGGTTGCGCGCGCGAACAGCTGTTGTAGGCCTCTGCGATCGCCTCTGACGTAGAGATCGGCTGCTGTTGGCGAAAACATGGTTGCCACGGCGATACGGGACAGGCCCACGAGCATCGCGACATTCAAGGCCAGCGCGAAAATACCCGCTTCAGCAATATGGCTTGTCCAGCCCAAAACCAGGACTCCTGCCCGACTGACGAAAACATCGAGCCCGGTGATGAGCATGAGCGGGGGGACGGCAAGCCACCATTCCCTCGAGGCATAACTTGGCTTGGCGTGTCCCAGGCCGGGTGGTTCAAACCTCCTCGCGATGATGAACACCAGGGCCGCTGTGAAAGCGGAACTCACAAGCACCGCCAGCGTCACCGAGGGCGCATCCACTGTTCGAAATCCCGACAATGCCAGGAGGGCTACCAACACGAGCAGGAGCCCGTCTCGCATGATGCGCTCCGGCAACAACGCCGAGACAACGCCGCCGAAAGCACGCACAAGCGTGGCTCCGAGAGCATAGGCGGTAACGAAGGGCACAGCCATCATGCCGAGCACGATGCTTGTCTCAAGCCCTCTTTCCGTTGGATCTGAAAGGAACAGGACTGACGCAGCGCCGATCATCCCGAACAAGGTTGCCGCTATCAGCGATCTCTGCAGCGCAAATCTTATCACCCCGCGGGCCAGATCAAGCCTGCCACTAGCCCTATAGGCCGGGAGGAAACGCAACAATGATACATTAAAGCCAAGCGTTGCCAGATAGGCGAGCACTGACGTCCAAGCCTGAACGTAGGAATAGATGCCGTAGTTGTGAGGTCCGATAAGGCGTGCAATTGCCAACTGGGCAAGACTGGTCAAACCAGCGCCACCAATATAGATCAACAAGGCGAAGATGCTTGCCCAAGCGAGCCGCGATCCCATGTCCTTGTTGCGCGGCGGTGTGGTTGCTGAACCAGTTGTTACGTCTGCGCGATGAGATGGCAACTCAATTTGCTTTTCGCCGACCGCCCTATCGAAGCGCGACAATGCAGAAAGTATTTGTCTCTCAATCCGACAAATACTTTTAAAGGTCGATGGACCATCGGTGTATTCGACGGAGATGATTTCCCGGCCAGATGTTGTCAGGAGGTCATGCATCGCTTCAAAAACGGCGAACGAGCGCATGTTCACGTTCAAGTCGGCCTCGAAAATCCGTTCCGCCGGCGGCTCAAGCTCCATCCGCCTACGAAGGCGACTTTCCACGACCGCAGCTGGCACCAAGAGCCTGACGGTGAGATCGGCCGCCGGTGCGAGGCTGAGCGCCTTTTCCAGCGTTCTGGGGTTGGTGCTCCCATTGAACATCGCAAGCGAACCAATCGCTTGAACATATCCTTGATCGAAAATCGTAATTTCGGGCGATTGCTCCGCAGACTTCCAGCAACGCGAAAGGTGCAGGATGTATCGCCAGATTCGCGCGCGCCATATTCGGTTTTTTGGCGGTATCATCCTCACCATTGCAAAGGAATTGGAAATATCATCGGCTCGCCCTGCCGAAAAAAGCAATATTCTGGCTGTTGAAAATATCGCCGATACGATCCGTGATATGAACAGAAAGATTCCGAGATCATATTTGGCGGCCCTGGTGCTTGGCTTGTAGCTGAGGGCGACCTTGGCGTGATAGCCTTTCCCGCGCAGCTGCTGCGCAAGCGCATGTGCGAAGGTTGTTTTGCCGGATCCTGGAGGTCCGAAAAATTCAATGATCATCGTGTAGCTGGCTCGATTTAGGGACGCGATCGCTCCCTGGAGATTCTGTTGAAGATCGCAGACGCATCTTCAAGCCCTCTCCAACAGAAGATCGGCGTTGTCTCCGAGCCTGGAGCCGGCTAGCCTCTTCAGGTTCACCCGGGTGAGCACACTCCCTACTGGAACGGTGGCGGATCCGCCGGCCCCTATTGCATCCAGAGCACCACGGGCAATGCTGCGCCTCGTCCTTGCCCAGCGAACGGCAAAAAGCACCGAATCGGCCCAGCGCTTAAGCAGCCTGGTTTCAGGCCCCCCGAGGCCCAGGGGACCGTTCATGATGACCACGTCGTAGGCCGAACGCAGCTCCTCGGTGAACTGGCATTTGTCGACGGTGGACAGAAGCGTCAGGAGATCATCGGAAGGTGCTGGAGCGGCCATGAGGTCGATACCGATTTCCGGCATCCTCGTGATTGCATCCTTCAGCACGCAACGTTCATTCACATAGTCGCCGAAGGAGTTCCGGGCCTTGTCGGTGCTGAATTCACCACGAAACCCGTTCGTGAGCCGTACATCCTTGCGATCGAGATCGAGGAAAAGCACTCTTCCTCCCAGCCGCTTTGCCGCCAGCGCCAGGCTCCATGCCAACTCGGTCTTCGCATCGTCCTGGATGCTGGACGTCACGAGAATGATATGCGGCGGCTGCCCCTTCCCCTGAGTTGGCGCCGCAGTGACGAGCAGCGAAGTCACGGCGCGGCTGAACGGCAAGTTCTGCTGGCTCAGAACCAGATGCCGTAGCTTTCTGGCGTTAAGTCCCGCAACCCTGGGAAGCAGTCCTACGCACGGGACCCCAAGCTCGGCTTCGGCTTCGGCTTCACTGCGCAAGGTTTGGTTGAAACCGTTGCGGACCAGGACAATGACCGCCCCCATGAGACCAAAGACGACCATGCCGGGGGGAATCAGGAAAATTGGCGACAATGTCATGGGGGTCGACGGCGGCCAGGCGGTCGAAAGGACCGCTACGCCTGGGGAAGGAGCGGCGATGCGACGTGTCAAGTCCTGCTGCCGGCTCAGGAGTTCGTTGTAATGCTGCGTCACGATGGCTACCCGAGGCTCAAGGGAACGCAGCCCCGAAAGTTGGCTCGCCGTGTCGGCCACGGCCGCGTCGAGCATCGCTTTGCGACTTTCAAGAGCCGTAGCCTGGGACCGGTAGACATTTGCCTCGGCAGCGATTCGGGCAACGCTTTGCTCCATTTCGCGGGCGATCGCGTTGCGCAGATCGCCGTCGGCGGCGGCACCCGACTGGCGTGTCACCAGGTCCGTCAACACGGGCGACCCGATTTCTTCAGCGATGGCCGTGACCGGGGCGCCCGCCTTGCGCAGGTCCTCAATACGGCGAAGGCGCGCTTCCGACGCGGAAAGACTGGCTTTCGATAGGAATATCTGCCGGCCGAGTTCCGCTGTCTCACTGGCTGCGTTGTTGGCCGCAGTCTGATCGACGGCGCCATGCGTGAGCCGGTATGTCTCCAGCCGATCTGTCGCTTCGACAAGATCCCTTTGTACTTGCGGAAGGCTGGCGACTATCGAATCCAGATGAACCTGATCCGATGCTCGGCTTTTTTGTACCAGATCTTGAATGTAGACTTGGGCGAACGTGTTCGCGACAAGTGCCGCACGCGCCGGACTTGGATCGGTGAAGCCGATGGTGATGACGCGCGATCGCAGCTCTTGTCCGACCCTCATTCCCTTGCGTAGCGCCTTCAGCTCGGGCGCGTCCGCTGCGTCCGGATTTTCCGCCACTGTCTTATCCTGTCTCCAGACCCTGTTCAGGAGGTCGATGAGGAACGAGCCAGCCGCGGGCGGGACGGCATTGACGACGCTCTTTCCGTTACCGTCGACTGGTTGGGCTTTGCGCAGTGCTGCCAGGACCCGACGCAGGTGGCCTTGCGAGGAGAGCATCGTCAGATGATCATCGATGTTCGATTCCAGCGAGTCCTGGGCGGATGCCACGCCACCCGAAGCACTGCTGCTCGGGGCGTCGATAATGACCTGCGTCGTTGCCTCGAACAGCACCGGGCGGGTGAAGCCTGCCAGTCCGGCCAGGATGCCGCCCAGAAGGGCCATGGCAAGCAAGAACCATTTTCGCGTCGTCAGGATGATGACGAGCTGGTGGAGGGGTGACGATTGCGTTGGCTCGCGTGGCGGCCGCATCAAGCGCAGATTGGTTTCAAGTGTCCCAGCTTCCATCTGCTTGGCGCGCGGACGCCGGGCGCGGTTGGCTATGGAACCTTCCATCTCAATCCCC
This sequence comes from Mesorhizobium sp. M0676, assembly GCF_040320535.1. Taxonomy (NCBI): domain Bacteria; kingdom Pseudomonadati; phylum Pseudomonadota; class Alphaproteobacteria; order Hyphomicrobiales; family Phyllobacteriaceae; genus Mesorhizobium; species Mesorhizobium sp. M0676. The sequence continues at coordinate 99,957 of NZ_JAMYPU010000021.1, read as the reverse complement.
TGTCAGTTCGATATGGTAAGAAGGGTGCGTGGCGACCGTCGATGGCCGCATGGCTTCGTTGCGCCACGCCTGAAACATGAGCACCGGCCACAGGTCGCGGAAATTATCTTGGCTTCCATGCAGATGATTGCGCCAGCATGCGTCGACCTTCTCACGGTCGATGACCCCGTCCCCGGAGCGGCCGATCGTGGCAATGATATCGGTTGCCCAGCCGCGCAAGGGCCCTTTCAACCAAGTCCCGACCGGAACGTCGAAACCTTGCTTGGGCCGGTCGACCAGTCGGCGTGGTACATAACGATCAAGCAGTCGGCGAAGCAACCATTTGCCCTTCCCGTTTCGGACTTTGGCACGGGCTGGCAAGCGCCAGGCGAATTCAACGACGCGATGGTCCAGGATCGGGCATCGCCCCTCGAGGCTGTTGGCCATAGTGGCTCGATCGAGCTTCACCAAAATGTCGCCCGGTAGGTAGCCTGTCATGTCGGCGAATAGGAGACGCGAGAGCAGGCCGTCGAGCTTTGTCGTGTCGGTAGGTGCTGTCGACGGCTTGCGATGAACAAGGTCGTTGGCTGAAGATTTGGTCAGTTGCAGAAGGAGTTCGTCCTCATCTCGCGCCGCGAGCAGGCGGGCAAGGCGAGCCAGGCGGTCACCGCGCAAGCCATGCCGCATATTCGATGAAAGCGGCAGATTGCCGAAGATATCTTTCTGAGAGGCTTGGGCCAGCAACCCAGCCCCCGATGCCAACAGCCGGCGAAATGACAATGGCAGCTCATGCTGCTTTGTGAGGCGGGCTGCCAGGAAGTGTCGAGAATAGCCTGCGAAGCACTCGTCGCCACCATCGCCTGAAAGCGCCACGGTTACATGTTGCCGCGCGAGCCGCGACACCAGCAGCGTCGGTATCTGCGATTCATCGGCAAACGGCTCGTCCCAAATCCGGGGCAGCTCCGGAATGACCTCAAGCGCGGCGGCCGGCGAGAGATGAAGTTCCGTATGATCGGTGCCCAGATGCCGAGCCACCGCGGCCGCATGGGGAGCTTCATCAAACCCACCTTCGCCGAACGCTATGGTGAACGTACGAACGGGGTTTCGGGACTGTGCCTGCATCAGCGCGACGACAGTCGAGCTGTCGATTCCGCCCGACAGAAAGGCGCCCAGCGGCACATCTGCAATCATTCGTTCCTTGACGGCCAGGCGGAGCAGGCTGTCGAGCTCGGTTGCGAGGTCCTCGTCGCTGGCAGCTATCGGATCGCGCTGTCCCTTGCAGGCGACATCGGCCAGCGACCACCAAGGGTGAATGCGATGCGCAAGCGAACCGCTGCCTCGGGCGTTGGCGAATTGCGCCGCAGTGACCGACAGGACTGATCCAGGTGGCAGCTTGAACACGCCCTGCCAAATGCAACGGTCATCCGGCACCCAGCCTTTGGAAACCATTGTCGTCGCCGCATCGACATCGAGTTCCGGGGTGAAGCCTGGGAAGCAAGTGATCGCCTTCAACTCCGAGGCGAAGACGAGCGCATCACGTGTCAAGGCGACATAGAGTGGCTTCTTCCCCATTCGGTCGCGGGCAAGCTGAAGCGTTCGGTTCTTCAGGTCCCACAGCCCAAAAGCAAACATGCCAGCGAAGCGCGCGAGGGCTGCATCAAGGCCCCAGCTTTCGATCGCGCACAGCATGACCTCCGTGTCGCTGGCGCCGCGGAAATGATGGCCCGCCCCTTCCAGTTCACGGCGCAGATCGCGAAAATTGTATATCTCGCCATTGAAGGTGATGACATACCGACCGCTCGCGGAGAGCATTGGCTGGCGACCCGCTTCGGACAGGTCGACGATGGCCAGTCGCCGGTGGCCGAAGGCTACCCCCCCTTCACGGCTCACCCAGAAGGCCTCACCGTCAGGTCCGCGATGACGAAGCGCCGTCGCCATCGGTCCGATGGCCCTGAGCGCACTTGCGTTGGCTGCATCGGGCGCCAACAAAATTCCGGCGATCCCACACATTCTAGCATCTCCTCTGGCGAACAATCGCGGGGATCGCTTCCGGCGTCCCAGCGGCAAGGCAGAGGGTCAGACAGAACCACACGATCGGATGGCGGATGACCAAATGCGGAGCACTGAAAACGGCGATCGATGCCACGAGCGCCACCAGAGCGTCCAGCTTCGCCCGCCAGGCGGACAACGCAGCCGAGCCGAAGATCCACATCAGGGCTAGAACCGAAATCAGGCCGCCCTGAGTGTAGAGATCCAGGATGGTGCTGTGCGCCTCGAAGGGCCGCGGCAAAAACTGTTGATTGACCACGGGCGGACTATCTAGGTGCGGGCCCGGACCCAGTCCAAGCGATCCCGATCGTGCCCCCTTCTCCAAGGCTGCATTCCAGAGGTAGAGGCGAAGCGCCGCGGTTTGGGCAGTCGCTTCCCCGCCCTTGTCTTTGGTCAGGCTCTTGGCGAAGTCTTCGGCGCTGGAGGCCTCGCTGAGGGCATAGGGCGCTATAGACAGGGCCAGCGGCAGGAAGCCAACGGCCAACAGGACGGCAAGCTGCCTTGAAAGGCTCGCCTTATTGCCGTCGCTCGTCAGCCAGGCCCGGACCCGCAGCCCGAGAAGGATCAGACAAGCCAGGACCGTGGTATAAAGGTAGGTATCGCTTTTTGTCAGCCTTCCGACGTAAACGGTGAATATGAGGCTGCATAGGGCAAGGCATCTTCCCCATTTATTGCTGGTGGTTGTGGCAAGATGCAAGGCCAGTGGACCGAGTAGGGCGCAGTAGAGCGCAAGCTGGTTCGGATTGTCGGACCACCCGCAGAAGCGGTCCCAGTACCAGGGTTCGACCCCAGCCTGATGGAGCCAGCCGAAACCAAGCCCTACCTGAATGATGAAGCCCGCATTCGCGACAGCAACCATCCACCAGGCGATACGACGCAAACGGAAAGACGCGGCGGGCTCCGCAGCGGCCAGACAGGTGACGCACGCCAACAGCACATAGGCCAGCGTGTCGTGCAACAACGGATCCAGGAACAACGTGGTTGTCAGAAAACCGATGATGTAACCCACGCCCATGGCAAGCGCCAGGATCAGCCAGAAAAGCCCAAGCTTGGCCAGTGCCGGCGTAACCTCCAGTTGGCCGCCAGCAAGGATTCGCGTCATCGACAGCATTATCCAGAGCGTGAGGCACAGTTCGCTGTAGCCGAAGGGCAGCCCTGGGATGCTGAGTTGCGCCGCGTAGGACATCGCGACGCCGAAGGCCAGAAGCGCATCACGCATCATTGCCGCGCCTCACCCAGTCGATGGGGGCTTGGCACCGCCTCTTCCCTCGGATTCGCCTGCGCAGCTTGAACAAGCCTGCTGCGATATCTGCCACCCAGTATTGTCTTGTACAGGTCGCAATACTGGTCGATCACCCACGACAGCGAGAACCGCTCCCGCACGAATCCGACGGAACGGCTGCCCATCGTCTTGCCACGGGCGGGGTCGGAAAGAAGATCGACTATCCGGGAGGCCAAGCCATCCGCGTCGTGCGGCGCCACTAGATAGCCGTTCCAGCCATCCTCAACCACATCGTTGCAGCCCGGCATGTTGGAGGCGACGATCGGTAATCCGGACAATCCCGCCTCCAGCAGGACACGCGGAATTCCCTCGCGATATTGCGTCGGAAACGCAAAGATATCCGCCATGCCAAGGAGGGCTGGAATGTCGCGCCTTGGCCCCAATGCGACAACGTGGGGAACATGGCGCTCGATATCGGCTCTGCTGACGGCAAACGGACCTTCGGAGTCTTGCGGGCCGACAAGTACGAAACGCGCGTTGGGCCTCTCGCGGATAACGCGAGGAACCGCCTCGATGAGGGTTGGAATCCCCTTCTGCCGCGTGAGCCGGCCGACAAATATTATGACCTGGGCCGATTGTAGGCCAAGTTCCTCGCGCATCGTGGCAGCCGAAGGACCACGATACCTTGCCATCGAGAATGCATCGGGGTCGATGCCAGAACTCCGGATCAGTCGCCCTTTGCCGCGAGCCACCAGCCGGTAGCGCTCGAAGAAGGCCTGATCATCACTATTCTGGAAGACGGTCATGGCTGTCCAACGAGACGCCACCCCCTGAAGGCCGCAAAAGAAAGGACGCAATGCCAGGGCCCGCGGCTCCCGCGACGAGAATGTCCAACCAAGCCCGTTGATGGTGCGAACGACGGGAACGTGCCCGCGCACCGCCAGTGGAGTTAGGAGATTGGGCTTGGTGTCGAAACTTTGAATGATGTCCGGACGCAGTTCGGACATCAGTTCACGGATCGCGCTGACAGCACCCCATTCTGCACCGCCGCTGCCAAAGCGGTCGAACCCGAATCGGCGATGGGCAATGCCATGGGGTGAAAAGGCGGCTCCGAGATCACTCGAAACGGCAGTGACTTGAAAACCCCTTTCGCGAAGCGCCAAAAGAAACGGGATTCTTAGTCTATGATCCTCGCCGCCAACGCAAACCAGATGCGGACTCATCCTGTCGCTCCTGGATGCGATCCCAATCTCGTAAAACAGCTGACCCTATCCGCGGTTTCCATGGCCGGTTTCATCGCCCCTGAACACACAACAGCCAGTCCCACGCTAGGAGCAGGCTTTCGTGCTGTCCTCGTCTGTTTGCATGAAGCAAGCTGATCAACGATGCGGCAATGCAGCCACAATCGCTGTCGCCTCGGTCAGTGCGTTGGATCATCCGGTCTGACGGTGCAACGACGACACGTTCGCGTACGACACGGCGGGCCGGATATTTAGAAAAAGAGGGCTGTGTTCGACGGGGTCCGCGCGCTCACGTTCTCTGCCCGCCTTCTCACGCCGGATCAACATCGCACCCAGATGGTGTGATGACTCGCACCGGCAGTTCTCCCGACCGCTTCGTCTGGAACAGGCTTTCACCCGGTCTTTGGATACGGTCGGACCACCAGCCGCCTCTTCCTGCGGATGGGCGACCGCGTTGCCATGCTCCCCGTCATTCGGACCCGCACGCCCGCCTTTCGGTTGAACCCGGCGGGATCCAGTTCAGTGCCTCTCCGCAATTGCCAGCGGCGAGCGCCTCGCATGACCTTGCGGACATTTGGCGCCGAGGCTTTGCTCACGAGGAGCATTGAGCGGCTGCAATGGGAGGGCTTCGCCAGGACGCGATTCTTTTGCGGTCTGAGCTCGAATAAATCCTGCGGAAGCGCGCATTTGGGCGGTGGCTCGCGCAACCGAAGCGCGCATTGGCCGATTGCCGCCACTGCAAATGCGCAGGCGCTCCGGCAGACTTCGCTGCAATGCTTTCGTTGCAGGCTTGAGCGCCCGACATACTTGGATCATCTACAAACCTCTGACGCAAGCGTAGCATCGAGGCTGTTGTGTTTTCCGGACGATGATCAAAGATTCTATCAAGGGACGCCGGTATTTGATTTGTCGCTAATGGATCCTTTCCCTAGGCAGGTGTGGGGCGCCTACCGAATCGGACGAAGGGTATGTCAATGACAACACTCCATTACGCCTCGGGCGGGTCGGCCTCCGAGGTCGCGAAAGCCGGATTCAATCTTGTTGATGTATCTTCCTTGGACCAGCTCAACGCCTTGCCGGCCGGCCAGAAAGGCCTGGTGTGGCTCAATGAAGCAGATGGTGCAACCTCCTCCTTTATCCAGAAGGTCACGCCCTTCATCGGCAATCCGAAAGTGTTTGGCTTCTTCCTCGTCGATGAGCCGGACCCGACCGGCAAATGGGGAACTTATGCCACCGCCGCTGATCTGAAGGCGGAGTCAGACTGGATCCACAGCCACCTGCCCGGCGCCAAGACCTTCATAACAATGATGAACATGGGGTCTTCCGCTAACCCCGACTTTTCAAACACCTTCAATCCTGCCAACACGCATATCGACTATTACGGCTTGGATCCCTACCCGGTACGGACCGGAACAAGCACGATTGATTACAACATGATCGACAGGACTGTGGCGGCGGCCGTCGCCTCGGGCATCCCGCTCAGTCAGGTCGTTCCCGTGTATCAGACCTTCGGCGGCGGCGACTGGACGACCGACACGGGCGGTCGCTATGTCCTGCCCAGCGTTGCTCAGGAAAAGACCATGTTGGACCACTGGGCCAAGGTAGCGCCTTCGCCGGCCTTCGACTATGCCTATGCTTGGGGTTCTCAACAGGGCGACACGGCGCTTGAGAGCTCGCCGACGCTGCAGGCTCTGTTCCTTCAACACAACCAGAGCACCGCAAGCGGTCCTTCGGCCAGCGAACCGACGCCGCCGCCTACCAGCACAGCGCCTCCGCCCACAAGTGTCCCTCCGACCAGCACCGGCGATCACATTTTCTACGGCACGGGTAGCGCGGATGTGCTTCGCGGCACCGCTGGCGCGGACACGATGATGGGCCGCGGCTACAACGACACCTACTATGTCAACAACGCCGGCGACAAGGTGGTGGAACTGCGGCACAGCGGCAACGACAGCGTGCTGGCATCGGTGAGCTACGCGCTGTCGGCCGGCTCGCAGGTCGAGCATCTTGCGACCACCAGCAAATTGGGAACTGCCGCCATCAAGCTCACGGGAAACGAATTCGCCCAAACCATCGATGGCAATTCCGGGAGCAACACTATCAACGGCGGTGGCGGGAGAGACGTTCTGACCGGACATGGCGGCAACGACGTCTTTGTCTTCGATTCGGCTCTCAAGGTCGGCAATATCGACAAGGTCACCGATTTCAAAGTGGGCCACGACAAGATCCAACTCGACCACACCGTGTTTGCCGGCCTGCATACAGGCGCCCTTCCCTCTTCGGCGTTTTACGCCGGCAGGGCCGCGCACGACAGCGGCGATCACATCGTCTATAACAGCACGACCGGCGCGCTTTCCTTTGACAGCGACGGCTCGGGCGGCGCACATCAGATCCAATTTGCCACTCTATCGCCACATCTGGCTCTGACGGCGTCCTCGTTCATCGTGACGTGACCGTGGGACGTCAGCCTGAGCAAGATGGTCTGACGTTCTTGAATATGGCTGACGGAACCAAGAAGCCCCGCCGAGCTTGTACTTGGTATGAGCGCGCGCGGCATCGAATTCCTGCAGAAATGGGTAGAGGATAAGATCCCACTCTACACCAAGGCCGATCCGGCTCTTGCGGCGAAACTTGCGGACCAAGCAACGGCGGATGCCATCAGAGCGGGAATCCGCCCCGAGGAAATCTCTGAGGAAGTCGGAAGCATGTTGACGACCATGCTCGAAGTGCTCGATCAGCACGATTCGACATGATTGCGCGCTTGGCGGCAGATGCTGCCCGGCTTGGCGCCAAATGCATAAATGTGTCATGGATCATAGGTCATGGGCCAGCCTAGGCAGCATGACCAACATGCTCTCCCAGAACGCGCGCGACGACCCCGTCCACGTCGTGAGGTTCAGCACCATTGACTTGTATCAACGGCCATCGGTCCTGGCGCAGGCACTCGCCGACCTCTCTTGAGATTTCGGCCTGCCTTAATCCTTTGTCCACGCCAAGTTCGAACAGCATAACCTCGAGGAGCGGTTGCTGCGCATGCCTATCCACAAGACGGCGGCGTAACGTTTCCTGGGGCGCGTCGAGTTGCACAACGAGATCCGGCCGCGGCAGGAACGCCAGGCACTCGCGGACCGCGTCGAGGCTTGGAGTTCTAGCCAGCACACCCAGCGCACACAAAGCCTGAATCATGCCCTCTTCGAAGATGAAGCAACCGGGCGACTCCCGCGCTTGGCGCCAGGACTGGCACAGTTGGGCGATGTCGACCTTCATTCGCCATGACCACACGCGGCTTCGAAGAGGGATCGATGCCAGAAGCCGGGCCGCGACACTGTCCTTTGGCAAGGTCGACAGCAAGATAGGACCGGATGTGGCAATCTTTTTGCCAATTCTTCCTATGCCATGGCGGATTTCCGGAGCGTCATCCTGAGCCGATCCAGGTTCAATCAGGCGATACCCATTTACTGTCTTCACATTGATGCCGTGTCTCGCCAGCCCTTGGCAGAGGCCGCGAAGCAGCGTGGTTTTACCCGCGCCAGGCGGCCCAAACAACTCGATGATCATATGCTCAAGCGTCTCCGAACGAGCAGTCATTCCCCTACGGATCAAGCTTAGCCGGATTTCAGATCACACCAACGTTCATTTGAATGATTGTTCCAGTCAGTGAATCTGGGCACCGAGCCCGGATTCTAGCGGAGATGCCGATCGCTCCGTTCGCCTGGGCAAGCCGTCTTGCGCTCGACGGAGCTTGCAAGGAAAAACGACCGGTGCTGGACACAGATGGCAAAACTTCTGAAGGACGCTCGGGAAGCGCTGGCTAGGCAAGATCGAGGCATCATCCGAATGATTGATGAAAAGATCTCCGCGGCGAGCGATGTTCGACCGTCAGCTTGGCGGGGCCCTGAATGTCCTCAGTGTGTTTGCATTCGGAAGTGGCAAATCAAAACCTACAGGTGGATCTGCGACCCACCCGAAAGTGGTCAGTCGTTCCCGAATATGATCTTGACCAAGGGGGGCCAGTCTGGCGCCGTTACCGACAGATGGGTGCCAAATTTGCGGACACTCCAATCTTCGACCACCTTGGAGATGTCGCCAGGCGGTATCCTGACAAGCTCGCAATCAGCGACGGCGCGAACCGCCTGACTTTTTCTGAGCTTTTCCGGGCGGTCGAGACGCTGGCAACTCATATCGCTGCCGTCGTCCCCGAAGGGCAGGCCATCGGCATCCTGCAAGCAAACTCCGCTTGGTATCCTGTGGCGATGTTGGCGACCATGGCGGCGGGACGGCCTTCGGTCCCGCTCAACACAAGAGATCCCGCCTCTCGCATTTTCGATATAGTCAGTGCCGCGGGGCTCGGCGCGATTATAGGCGCCGAAAATGTTCGCCCGGTCGAATTGGCCCAAGAGATCATCTGGATCGAAATTGCCGCCGCCGTGGCGCCCAACGATCAACACCCAGAACAGCAGCATGAGCCCCCTATCGTTTCGGTCGATGCGCCTGCATTGGTGCTTTACACTTCAGGTAGCACCGGGCGCCCCAAGGGAATCGTCAACAGCCAACGCAGCCTGCTATGGCGGGTCCGGCAATATGTCGATGCGTGCCATATCAGTGCGGATGACGTTTTCCTGCCGCTGACCGGGCCAGCCACGATCGCCGGTTGCCGGGAGATCTTTGCGGCGCTGCTGACGGGCGCCACATTGCATCTTCTCGAGGTGGAGACTGTCGGCCTGCGCGCTACGCGCGCTCGATTGCAGTCCGAAGGTGTGACGATCGCCTATCTTGTGCCGGCACTGCTTCGAGCCCTCCTGGCTGAGGCGCCCGCCGACGCTTCCTGGCCGCTCAGAGTGGCCCGGATCGGTGGGGAGAAAGTGTCATGGACGGACATCGCTTTGCTGCGCAAAGCCGTTTCGGACCAGTGTCTGATCCAGATCGGCTACTCATCGACTGAAACCATCGGTTCGCAATGGTTCTTGCCGCCTGACTGGCCCGAGCAAGACGCGTCGGTTCCCGTCGGCAGGCTGCTCCCTGGTATGACATTCGCTATCGTCGACGAAGCGGAGCGCAATGTAGGGCCAGGCGAAAGTGGAGAACTTCTGATCAAAAGCCGCTATGTCCTGCTTGGTCATTGGGAGAACGGTGTGGTCGTTCCCGCTCAGCCGGACCCCGACGATCCCAAGGCTCGGCTTTTTTCGACCGGGGACCTCGTTCGGCTGGACGATGATGGCATCTTGAGGATCGTCGGCCGCAAAGGGCGCCAGATCAAGATCAATGGTCGACGCATCGAGCCCGCCGAACTCGAACGGGTCTTGCGTTGCGCGCCTTCAGTGGCGGATGCCGTGGTGATGGTAACGGCCGCGCAGGAACTCATCGCCTTCGTGGTTCCCCAGCGCTTCGCAGGCGGCGCTTTTGCAGACGACCTTCGCCAGCTCCTCAGGATGACCTTGCCGGCACCATTGCGTCCCTTGCGATTGCACACCGTTGACGCAATCCCACGCCTGTCGGGAGGTAAGGTCGATTTGGCAACACTGGCCGAGATAGATCGTTCGCACGGAAGGAGGGCGCAAGCCGCCCGGTCGTCCACTCTCGATGCTCCGCCCGCCGGAGGAGCAAAGGACACGCGTCAAATAGTGCAGCACGCGTGGACGCAGGTTCTCAACACAGGCACTGCCGCCGGAAACTGGGATGATGCTGGGGGAGATTCGCTGCAGCTGCTGCACTGCGTCATGGCGATCGAAAACGCCATCGGGCAAGAGCTGGGCCTCGAGGCATTCACCGTCGGCATGAGCTTGGACGAGATGGTTGAGGCGGTCGTCTCTGCACGGTTAGGCGAAGGGCGCGAAAAGAAGCACCACCCCCCGGTTCTTTTCCTGTTTCCAGGGTCCGTTGGCTATGGTCCGAGCCTCGCTGCGTTCGCAGCCGCCATGGGGAAAGTCGCCCGTGTAAACCCGATCCGATATCCGAGCCTTGCGGCGATACTGGACGGACACAACACCCTCAGCGCCATGGCTGGCGCCGCACTCGAGCAGATAAGCCGCATCCAACCTGCGGGCCCCGTGCGACTTCTCGGCCATTCTCTGGGTGGCGCGGTTGCATTCGAGGTTGCCGCACGGCTCATGAAGGCCGGGCGAACGGTGCGGTTCCTGGGCATCCTCGACACGAGCCTCCTGCACGAGCCGAGCAACCACTGGGAGACACTTACCCGTACGTTCTATCGTATTCGCACCAACCGCATATCCGCGCACCGGATGGCTTGCAGAGCCCTTGCGAAGATCACCGTCGCCGTGGGCGGCGAAGCGCGTCTGGCCAGGATTCTGGACAGATTTGCCAATGGAGAGTTCAACCCGACGATCTTCAGGACCAAACTGGAACTGCAGGAGGTTTTAAGGGCGAAGTCATTCTTCCAGTGGCTTGAGGCACCGAAACCGGCTCTGCCCCTCTCCGGTACCTTGTTCCGATGTCGCAGGGAGGGAATGCCGCGGGCCTTGGGCTGGGACAGCGTCTTGGCACACCTGGACGTCATTTCGATCACGGGCAGCCACATCGACCTTGTCGTCGAACCAAACCTTGCCACCAACCGTCCGCTTATCGAGACGGCCATCGTGCAGACCTATTCCCCCGCCGAATCTCGCAAAAGGGAGGACTTGTCATCGACATAATTCCGGAATTCAGCAAGGACATGCTGACGCTCGATGCCGGCGCGGAGGTCGATCGCATCGTTGACACCTTGCGCACTCAGGTTCTCGGCACCCTGCATCGTCGCGGCGTGGTTGTCGGTCTTTCCGGCGGTATCGACAGCTCCGTCGTCGCGACCTTGTGCATGCGCGCGTTCGGGAAAGACAAGGTCCTGGGACTGTTCATGCCGGAGCGGGATTCTTCCGGCGACTCCCTGAGACTTGGCCGCCGCGTCGCGGCACAGCTTGGCATTGAAAGCGTCCTTGAGGACATAGCACCGGCACTGGAGACCATTGGGGCCTACCGCCGGCAGATCGATGCGATCCAGACCGTCGTTCCCGACTATGGGGAAGGGTGGAAATGCAAGCTGGTGATCGCGTCGGTTCTGGAGAGCAGCGGGCTCAATATAACCCGCCTCACGGTCCAGGATCCGCAGGGTAAAGTAGATACCGTGCGTCTGCCGCCAGCTGCCTATCTGCAGATCGTTGCTGCGACAAACTACAAGCAGCGCCTGCGCAAGATGACGGAATACTATCACGCCGACCGCCTCAAATACGCGGTTGTCGGCACTCCAAATCGCCTCGAGTACGACCAGGGCTTTTTCGTCAAGCAGGGCGACGGAGCCGCCGACGTGATGCCGATCGTTCACCTTTACAAAACCCAGGTTTATCAACTCGCGGAATATCTCGAGGTGGATGATGAAATCCGGCAGCGGCCACCGACCACCGACACCTTTTCCATGACCCAAAGCCAGGAAGAATTCTATTTCGCGCTGCCCTATCACCTGATGGATCTATGCCTCTACGGCCTGAACCACGGGGTCGCCAGCAATGAGCTCGCGGCGGTTGCTGGCCTCACCGAGCCCCAGCTTCAGAAAGTGTTCAAGGACATCGAAGCGAAACGAAGGGCGGCCCACTATCTTCACGCGCGGCCTTTGCTGTCCGCGGAAGGCGGAGATTGACCGAGCATGTGCGGCATCGCTGGAATCGTGGCGCTGAATGCCACAGCGGCTTCTCCTTCGCGGCAGGCGCTGATGCAGATGATGGGCGCGCTGGCGCATCGCGGCCCCGACGGGCGCGGTCTCTACCGGGACAGACGCGCGGGGCTGGCGCATGTGCGCCTGTCCATCGTCGATCTTTCCAGTGGCCAGCAACCGATGGCGGACACAGGCGATACGACGTGGATCGTGTTCAACGGCGAGATATTCAACTACGTCGAATTGCGTGAAAAACTCACGGCGCTCGGCCACCGCTTCCGAACCCGCAGCGACACGGAGGTCGCGCTACACGCCTATCGTGAGTGGGGAGAAACGGCCTTCGAGCGGATGAACGGCCAATGGGCAATTGCGATCTGGGATTCAGTGGCCAATCGTCTTATATTGTCGCGCGACCGCTTCGGCATTTGCCCGCTGTATTTCAGCGAGCATGCGCACCGGCTTTATTTCGCCAGCGAAGTGAAAGCCATTTTCGCGGCCGATCGAACCATACCTCGCGCCCTTGATCCAGCCGGCATCGATCAGACGTTCACGCTCTGGACGGTCGTTCCGCCGCAAGGAGTTTTCCACGGAATCAACGAACTCGAGCCGGGTCGTGTCCGCATCTATCAGGATGGCACCGTTCGTGAGCGGATTTTTTGGCAGCCTTCCTATCCCGACAAGTTCGGATCGCGGCAGGGCGAGTTCACCGGGTCCAGCGATGACGCGGTGGACCGCGTATCTAGCGCTCTTGAGGCCGCGACGGCGCTCAGAATGGCGCGCGCAGACGTGCCTGTCGGGTGCTACCTCTCCGGAGGGCTGGACAGTTCGCTTGTGGCCGCGCTCGCGAGGCGCTTCGCGGGCGATCGCTTCCAAACCTTCTCCTTGCGTTTTGCCGACGCCGAATATGACGAGACCCGCTTCCAGCGAATGGTTGCCGAGACGATCGGCAGTGAGCACCATGAAGTGGTCGTTTCGCGCAGAGATATCGCCGGAATCTTTCCGGAGGTAATCCGACACACCGAACGCCCGATACTGAGGACTGCCCCGGCGCCGCTCTTCCTGCTCTCGCGGCTGGTGCGCGAGCGTGGCATCAAGGTCGTGCTGACCGGCGAAGGCGCTGACGAAATGTTCGCCGGCTACGACCTGTTCCGCGAAGGCAAGGTCCGCCGCTTCTGGGGGCGCCACCCGACATCGACACGCCGCTCTCGGCTCCTGGAACGCCTTTACCCCTATCTCACCCGCTCGCCGGTGCAACAGCAGGCGATGGCGCGTCAGTTCTTCGGGCGAAATATTCAGGCTTACGACGCGCCGGGCTTTGCTCATGAAACGCGCTGGCAAACCACCAGGGCCATCAAGCGCTTGTTTACGACCGACATGCGCGCTCAAACGCAGGGCCGCGACGCCGTGTCCGAGTTGCTCGCCCGTCTGCCCGCGCAGTTTGCCCGTTGGGGCCCTCTTGCGCAGGACCAGTATCTCGAGGTCCAAACACTGATGTCGGGCTATCTGCTCTCCTCGCAAGGCGACAGGATGCTGATGGCTCACTCCGTCGAGGGCCGCTTCCCGTTCCTGGACGATGAACTTGTGAGGCTCGCGAATTCGCTGCCGCCCTCCTTCAAACTCCGCGGCCTCGATGAGAAGCACGTGCTGAAGCGCATGGCGGCACCCATCCTGCCCTCCGAGATCGTAGCCCGCAAGAAGCAGCCCTTCCGCGCGCCCAACGCGCTTTGCTTCGTCGGCGCAGACGCTCCGGATTACGCTCGCGAGGCGGTTTCGCAGACGGCCCTGCGCGAGGCGAATGTCTTCGATCCAAAGGGGGTCACGCACCTGCTTGCCAAATGCCAGGCCAGAACTGGCGATGGCGACCTGTCCAATGCCGACAACATGGCGCTGGTCGGCGTGTTGTCGACCCAACTTCTTCATCAGCAGTTCGTCGCGGGTTGTCCCAGTGCAACGCTCGAATGCACGCTCAGCGTCGACGTCGACTGCGAACATCGGGAAGAGCGCCTGTATGTTGCATGATGCCGTACCATTGCTGCATGACTACCTCGCCCATTCCGCCGTCCGACACGGAAGTAAGGTGGCGCTGGTGTGCAACAGGCAGCGTGTCACCTACCTCGAACTCGAAACGCGAGCCAACGCGATCGCCTGGGACCTGTCCGCATCCGGAGTCGTTCGCGGTGATCGCGTGATGATCTTCGCCGACAACACCGTCGAGACGGTGGTTAGCTTCTGGGCGGTGCTAAAGGCGAATGCGGTGGTGTGCATCGTCAACCCACTCACCAAGAGCGACAAGCTCGATTATCTGCTCAACGACTGCCGGCCGACGGCGCTCATCACGGACGGCCATCTGCAAGCGATCTTCCGCGAGCCGGCGCGCGGCTGCCCGTCACTTCTGCGGGTGATCGTATCGGGACCTATCGACGACGTCGAACTCGCCCAGCTGCCGTTTGCCATGCGCTGGGACGCCGCCCTCGCCAATGGCGCGGATACGCCGCCGGCACGGCAGTGCATCGATGTTGATCTGGCAGCCATCATCTACACGTCCGGGTCGACGGGCGAACCCAAGGGCGTGATGCTGACGCACAGAAACATGATGACCGCGTGCGCGTCTATCGCTTCCTACCTGGCGATTGCCGAGGACGAGGTGATCCTCAATGTCCTACCCCTCGCCTTCGATTATGGACTGTACCAGATGATCATGGCTTTTCGTACCGGCGCCCGGCTGGTGCTCGAACGCTCGTTCGCTTTCCCGGCACAGATCCTCGGGTTGATCAGGCAGGAGGGAGTTACGGGCTTTCCCGGCGTGCCCACAATCTTTGCCGCACTCTCCGAACTCAGGTCCCTCAAAGACCAGGATTTCTCGAGCATCCGCTACGTCACAAACACTGCGGCAGCCCTACCCCTCAAGCATATTTTCATGCTTCGCGAGCTGTTTTCGGGTGCACGCATCTATTCGATGTACGGTCTCACCGAATGCAAACGTTGCACCTATTTGCCGCCAGAGGACCTCGAGCGAAAGCCATTGAGCGTAGGGATCGCAATCCCGAATACGGAGATGTGGATCGTTGACGAGCATGACAGGCGGATAGGCCCAGGCGTTGTCGGCCAACTCGTCATTCGCGGCGCAACGGTGATGAAGGGGTATTGGGGCAAGCCCGAGGCAACGGCCAGGAAGCTCAAACCCGGCCCGCTGCCCGGCGAGCAGGTCCTATACACCGGCGACTACTGCCGGATGGATACGGAGGGTTACCTCTACTTCGTTGGCCGTGGGGATGAGATCATAAAGTCGCGAGGCGAGAAGGTGGCGCCAAGGGAAGTGGAAAACGTACTCATGGACATTCCAGGAGTCCGAGAAGCGGCTGTCATCGGTGTTCCCGACGAGCTCCTCGGGCAAGCGGTGAAAGCCTTTGTGGTGATGGAGCATGGAAGAGCCATTGGCGAAAGGGAACTGCAGAAGGAGTGCCAGAAGCGTCTGGAAAACTTCATGGTCCCGAAATCCATCGTCGTTGTGGCGAACCTGCCGATGACGGACACGGGAAAACTCAAGAAAACGGCGCTGTCATGATGCGGGGCCAGAACCAAGTCGCTGATTTAATGGTGACGCCACGGAGGACGAATTCATGTTGACCATCAAGGAACGCACCGGAATCTACAGCGAGCAGATTCGTAGTTTCTTGGTTTCAAATTTCTACGTCAGCGACGTCAAGGCATTGCTGGATGACGCATCCTTGCTCGATCAAGGCATTGTCGACTCGACGGGTGTGCTTGAGATTATCGGCTTCATCGAGGAGACCTTTGGCATTACCGTCGAGGATAGCGAACTTCTGCCTGAAAACCTCGATTCCATCCAGGGGATCGAGCAATACATCATCCGCAAAATGAACTGATGGGTAAGCGTAACGCCCAGAGCAGCCCCGTATTTGGTCTGATTGTCGCAGGATTCATGCCTGCGTCTTGACTTGCCCCAGAACCACCCGGCCCTCGCCCGCTTCGTTCGAGACCGAACGGATGTTCTCGAATGCCTTGCTGCGTTCCAGCAGACCCGCTACCTGTCGGTCTTGGCCAAGCCCGACCTCGAAGAGCAGGATGCCGCCACGCCGCAGGTATCGCGGTGCGTCTTTCAGTACGCGCATATGAATGCTCAGGCCGTAAGGGCCGGCTGCGAACGCCTCGCGCGGCTCAAGCTCGATCAGATGGGCGCGGTCGCCCTCGAGCCGCTTTTCAGAAATGTAAGGCGGATTGCAGACGATTACGTCGATAGTTCCGTCTAGCCCAAGGCCGATGAGAGAGTCGAACAAGTCGCCCTGAAGCACCGAAAGACGCTCAGCCATGCCGTGATGTGAGGTGTTGCGGCGTGCCGTTTCGACGCATTCATCGGTGAGATCGCTTGCCCAGACAAGGGCGCTGGGCACATGGTAGGCGATCGCGCACGCCAGATTCCCAGTGCCGCAGCACATATCAACTATGCGCGGAGCCGGCAGGTTCATCTGATGCAACACACCAAGCGCGGTCTTGCCGAGCAACTCGGTCTCAGGTCTGGGGACGAGCGCACCGGGCGAAACCAGCAGTTCAAGTCCCATGAACATGGCGCGGCCGGCGCCATAGGCATCAGCTACACTGAACTCTTTGCTCATGGCCGACCCCATCGCTTGATCTCCCCAGTATAGATCTGCGGCGCTCATGCGCCAGCCAAACCTGCTCCGAAATCATGAATTCTCAAGCCTTTCCTTCGAAAAACTGCAGGCACAAACTCGGTGCATCGCACTTCTGACGCTCATTGACCGATTGCAATCTCAGGTCGCCCAAGATGGAGAGAGAGGTGCTGCTCATGCTTTGAAGAGCCAATGGCGCGGTACGGCGGCTTTTAGATTTTGTGGATCGTGGAGAGGGGTAAACGCCTATCCAACTCTGATGGAGCGGAGGCGGGGACCGCAGCTCCATTGACGCGCTAATCTTCGGCTCCAGTAATTCAGCAATTGGTCGGTGGAAGCGCCTCCGCTCCAGCATCAGCCTCACCTTGCTGCATGGAGAGGTTACCTATAGGTTTGCGGACATGTCGAAACAACTGTCCGAAGGTCTCGGATCGACATCTCATTTCCGGTCAATCGCAGAGAGGGGCCGTGAGCGAAAGCGTGAGTGTTCTGATTGTTGAGGATCAATGGCTAGTCGCGCAGGACACTGCCGCGCGGCTGCGTCGCGCCGGTTATCAGGTGGTCGGACCTGTGCCGTCGGTATCCGCCGCTCTGCGTCTTGTCGAATCGGACAAGATTGACGTGGCGTTGCTAGACATCCAGCTGAACGGTGAAACGGGTCTGCCGGTGGCGAGGATATTGCAGGCGCGAGGCATCCCCTTTGCCTTCTTGTCGGGATTTGGCCCCGCCGACGTTCCCGCGGCTTTCCGCGACTGCAGATTCCTGCCGAAGCCGGCAACCGATGCTGTCATCCTTGCTGCTGTCAGCGAGTTGGCGTCCCTGCGCACAGTTTCGCGCTGACATTCGCTCCGCCGCATTATTACCGGAGTTGCGCCCTGGCGACCTGGTAGGCCGGACGAGGTCAGTCTCACAAAGGGCAACATTGGCGCTTTGGCCATGAGGACGGCGGACTACGACCGGCGAGGACGGAAATTCAGCGTTCAAAAAGCATCCGCCGGGGTTCCACTTCTCGGCCTGTTGGCGGCGATTTGGACTTAGGTCCGATCCCGGTCGCCAGAGGTCGGATTGCGGAACATCTGCCAAGGACCCACGTTCGGGTTTGAGCACGGAGGTGCCGGCCGGTCTCGAAGCGCAAGTTTCACGGGCAACTGTTGGGGAGTGTCGTAGTGCCGATTTCAAACGATATGGGGGACGAGTACCTGGAACTGGAATGTCCAAACTGTTCTCATGTCATCATAAAAAAGGGATCGTGGTTGAAGGTGATATCCAACTTCAACTGCACCCAATGCCATGCAAAAATCAGAATTGGTTATATGACCAAGCTCGCGCTTTTCGAGAAAAAAAGGCAAAGCATGAACCCGGCTGCCCGGTGAGAGTCCTAGCGGCCCGACAGTCGTTTGGGGTGGTGCGTTGAACCGTCGGGCCTGACCGGCCCGATGGCGGGGGAGCCAGGCCGGCTGGGTGAATCGTATACATTAGATCGTGCTTATCAAGCCCAAATCCGCGGCGCGACATCGCCTGGTGGGCAACGGTGAAACTCGCGCCCGTATACGCGCTAGGAGGAACGTCGGCGGTCAACATGCCGCTCATTCGTAGAGAGTGCGAACAGCTTCATCAAACAGCTCCACCTCGGCTTCAACCTTTTCAGCCGCTTTATCGACCTTGTCGAAACGCTTCAGCATTCGGTTGTGGAGCATGGACAAGCGTGCGGCATGGTAGACCACGCTGCGCTTGTAACCTTCAGAGTCGAGTGGTTCGAACAACATTGTCATGGCAGAAATCCTCAATGTTTTTCGTCCTGCAATCCTTCCCTAGTAAACCGCCAATTAACTCTTTCGTTCCGCTGGTGATGCGAAGGCGCCCGACTGAATAAGTCGTTGCGCTGTCTCCAGACTGCACGAGCGTGCTTCGTCTGTCTGAGGTTGGGCCCCAAGGCTTGCGCTTGCCTCGCCTGTTCGGCTCATGCTGCGTCAGTCACGACATCGACGGCCAGCTTCAGTTTAATCGCTTTGGGCGTGAGTTGAATACCGGCGCTGCCAAGAAATTGCCGAATGATCATCCTGCTCTGGTGGGACCGCTCAACCCGTCAGGAGCGACGAACCGAGCCGGCTTGGATAGTCGCCCCGCCGCAAGGACGCGAGCGGATCGAAGATCACGTCGGCAGGTGCTCTGCCCTCTCTAGGAAGCCGGCGCCGCGCGCATTACTGAAAAAACCCAAACAGAATAAGAGCGAGAAAGGCAAACAGCAGCGCTGCAGCCGCTAGCAACACACCTTTGTTGGAGCCCCGCCGAGGTTGAGGGTCAGGCACGAGTTTTTTCCGGTTTGGGAGTTCATTCATTGGACATTAATTTGCGGCTGCAAATTAGGTTCCGCTCATGCTTGAATGCCTACAATGCCGCCCCACAGCGCCCTACAGGCGCACGACCTTCGCTAGCCATAGGCGTATCCGCTGGCCTTCTGCAAAGGACAACGCGAACGATTCCTGATTGAATGACCGGGCAATTTCCTGATCTTTCTCATTGATTTCGTTTAGCTGGTTTACTTACTGATGTTGCGAACGACAGATGTCGCCGAAACCACAACGTAGAAACACGGCGACTGCAAATCCTAGTTTAAGCCACTCGAGCAGAAGATCGGAGCGATGCCTATGTGCCGCCGAAGCGCAAGAAGCCGCTGCGGGACATGCCAGTCTCGCCAGCGCTAGTTAGGGCTGCCGGCGCGAATCTAGCGTTTCTTCGGCTTCGGCGTGATGTCCTGCGACCCGCGCCTTGTCGCCATTTTTCGCGAGAACACCAGATTTTGCCTTGTCCTTACTGGTCGGCAACTCTGGACCGCAGCGACCGACGGCGCCGGGCGCCAGTGGCAGATCGGTCGTGGCCTTCAACGGCAAGCACCGCATGCGCGCGGGCATGACTTCTTCGTTGCCGTAGCAATCGCAATCGGCTGCCCAACGGCAGTGCCTGGCCGCTACGCGCCACGGAAGAATTGTTCCTCTCAAGCCTCTTGGCTGGAAAAGGGCTTCCGCAAGTTCAACAACAACGCGCAAAGCCCGTATTGGCTCACATCCAAACAATCGCACATAGTGCTCCCGCGCCATCTCGGTCGCGTTTTCGCATTTTGGGTGTGTGCGGCGCGTCTCGGCGAAGGGCTATGGAGAATTCGTATTTCGTTCCTTTCGCCGCCTTGAATGAGACCAAGAATTTCATGGCTGTCAGAAAACGACACGTACCAACCCGCTCACGACGATCCATAGGCGCCGTGATGATAGATCAGTGCCGGACCGGGCTCTCCGCTCACCACATGCCGGACGCTGCCGAGTATTAGCGCATGGCTGTGGCGAACTATGGTATCCTCGACGGTGCAATCGACCGCGGCAAGCGCACCTTCGAGCGCCAATGCGCCGCTTGCAAGGGTGGACCAGCGTGCACCCTCGTAGCGAGCCTGCCCCTTGAGGCCGCCTCGACCAGCAAAACGGTCGGCAATCGCAATCTGGTCGGCGCGCAGCACATTCACGCAGAAGTGCCGATGCCGGCTGATGGCTGCCCATGTCGACGAGCTCAGGTTGATGCTGACGACCATTACCTCCGGTTCGACCGACAGGGAATGGGCGGTGGTAATTGTTGCGCCTGTCCGCTCGTCGCCAATGCCTGCGGTGACCACGGACACGGCTCCAGCCAGGTGTCGCATCGCAAATTTCAGGGGGATCCGGGTTTCATCCGAGAGAATGCGTTCGCTTAGTGTCATCTGGATAGCCTCATCGTGTTTGCAGCTTCACGACGCCCTGCGACGCAACGCGGTCTGGTATCCCAACCATTGGTGAATTTCGGTGGCGATGCTCTCGGCATGGGCGGTGACTTCAGGGATGCCCATCAGCTCGCCGACGCTGCCGCGCGCCAGCGGTCCGCTGATGAAAATAGTGTCGGCCGGGTGACCTGACTTACCGACCGCGCGGCCGTGGCTGTCGGTGTCGAGACCAAGGCCGGTTGGGTCAAGACGGACCAGGCCCAGATGTCCAAGGGCGGCAATCGCCGTGTTGGTGCGAAGAATGTCGGCATGCGCCGGCCCGGTCGTCACGATCACGCTGTCGAACGTCTCAACGATGAGATCGTGTCGGCGCCTTGACCGCTGCGTGACGCGGATACGTCCGTCGGCCTCTTCGGCCTCGACAATCGATCCGGCGCGATAAGCGAGCGTCCCCTCGTCAAGGCGGCGATCCAGCACGACTGCTACCTGTGGCGCGATGCGGAAACGATGCACGTCCCAGAGCGCGCGAAGATGGCGCACCACGCGGCGCTGCTCGGCGAGCGGCAAGGCCTGCCAGATCAACTGCCCCTGACGCCGGACAGCGTCGAGGACCGGATACCAGTCTTCGCCCTGTCGCGTCGCTGCCGCGATCGTGGCCCGGATGCGCCTGAGCAGCACCGTGGCGCTGCGTAAAGGCAGGCTGGTGAAGTCGCCTATCGGGTCGCCCTGCATGGCGGCCTGCACATGCGAGCGATAGCCATGGCGCGACAGTGCCGTGATGCGGCCGCGATGACCTCTACGGTCGAGGGCTGCAATGACGTCGGCCGAGGTCAGACCGGTGCCAACAATGAGAACACGGTCGTCGCGGCCGATCGCCTGCAGCCGTTCGAGATCGTAGGGATTGGCCACCAATCCGGCGACTGAGGCCACGCTGCGCAGCGGCGCCGGGAGGGCCGGCAATGGATGCGTCGCCGCGATCACCACAGCATCGGCGGAAAGCGTTGCGCCATCGGACAGGACAAGCCGGTAGCCCTCACCACTGCGCTCGACCCAAGCAACTTCGGCCCTGACATGGCGGATCGCCTTGCTTTGCAGGAAGGGCTGCAGGTGGGATTCGACATAGCGGCCGAAGACCCGACGCTGCGGGTAAATCGCGCCGCTGGCGGCGATGGCCTGCGTATCGTCCAGAATAGCGCCGGTCTGCTCCAGCCAGTCGGAAAAATGGCCCTCCTCACCTGAGATCAGCGTCATCCTGGACGCCCGCACGTTGATGCGGTGCGAGGGATCGGCCGTCGAATAGGCCAGACCATAGCCGAGCGCCTCGCGCGGTTCGACGACCACGATATCGGCTGCATCGGCGGGCAGCAGCCGCGCCAGGTGAAACGCGGTTGCGGCGCCGGAAAAGCCGCCGCCAATGATGGCGACCGTCAGTTTCCCAGCCCTGCGGGAAGCGCTCAAGACTGGCTCGCGCGCAGCGCCGATGGTCGATGATCTCCGGCCACCGTTTCGCCGAACGGTCCCATGTTCACCGTCGTCGGCCGGGTCGAGATTTCGTGATCGAGCGGCAGCAGCGGCAGCACCAGTTCGCCGAAGCGATAGGCTTCCTCCAGATGCGGATAGCCGGACAGGATGAAGGTATCGATGCCAATCCTTCGGTATTCGTCGATCCGTTCTGCCACGGTCGCCGCGTCACCGACCAAGGCGGTGCCGGCGCCGCCGCGCACGAGGCCAACGCCGGCCCAAAGGTTCGGGCTGATTTCGAGCTTGTCGCGGCTGCCGCCATGCAACCGGCTCATGCGCGACTGGCCAACCGAATCCATGCGGGCGAAAACCTTCTGTGCCTCGGCGATCGTCTTGTCGTCGAGGCGGCTGATCAGCCGATCGGCATCGGCCCAGGCCTCGTCATTGGTCTCGCGAACGATGACATGCAATCGGATGCCAAAGCTCACTTCGCGGCCGGCCTTTTCGGCAAGGCCGCGCACATGCTCGACCTTGGCGGCGACGTCCGCCGGCGGCTCGCCCCAGGTGAGGTACTTGTCGATCTGCTCGGCGGCGACCGCATTGGCCGCGTCCGACGAGCCGCCGAAATAGAGCGGCGGGTGCGGCGTCTGCACCGGCGGGAACAGCAACCTGCCATCTTCGATGTGGAAATGCTTGCCTTCGAAGGCTACGGTTTCGCCGCTGAGCACGGCCTTGTAGATGTCGAGAAATTCCCGCGTCACCTCATAACGCTCGTCATGGCTGAGGAATATGCCATCGCCCTTGTTCTCGACCGGATCTCCGCCCGTGACCACGTTGATCAGCAAGCGCCCGCCCGAAATGCGGTCGAGCGTCGAGGTCATGCGCGCGGCGAGCGTCGGCGACTGCAGCCCTGGACGGACCGCAACGAGAAAGCGAAGTCGTTGCGTCAGCGGCGCCAACGCCGACGCCACCACCCAGCTGTCTTCGCAACTGCGCCCGGTCGGCAGCAGCGCGCCATAATAGCCGATGGCGTCGGCCGCCTTGGCGACCTGGGTGAGATAGGGCAGGTCGACCGCCCTGCCGCCCTCGGAGGTGCCGAGATAGCGGCTGTCGCCATGGGTGGGCAAGAACCACAGGGCCTTGATCCTGTCGGGGGCGGCAGTGCTCATGAATACTCCTTTGTATGTTTAGCCGACGCTCAGAGACTGTTTCGAAACTCGCTCTGGCGAGTCATATGGTGGTGGTTTCGAGAACCGGCGCGCAGCGGACGTTGGGTCCGTGAGCACCGGAAGCGCAGAAACGCCATCAGATGGCCGCCAGAGTCTCAGCTCCAGGCGTGGAGCGGCGGGTTGACCTCGTTCAGGTAATAATTGCCGAGGATCGCGTATTTCCAGCGCACCGGATCGTGCAGCGTGTGGGTGCGGGCATTGCGCCAGTGGCGGTCGAGATTGTGCTCGGCCAGCGTGGATCGCGTGCCGGCGAGTTCGAACAGTTTGTTGGTGGCGTTGATGGCGATCTCGGTGGTGAGGATCTTGGATTCGGCGACCGCGATCTGCGCTTCCGCGACCGTCTTCTCGTTAGGATCGGCCACGGCGCGGTCGACCGCAAGGCCGGCCTTTTCCAGAATAGCCTCGGCCGCATTGGCGCGCAGGCGGAGGTCGCCGATCGCCTGGATCGTATAGGGATCCTGCCAGGCATGATCGACGCCGCTGTCGATCCACGCGCGCGACCTGGTACGCACGAAGCTGACCGTCTCGTCGATCGCCGCCTTGGCGATGCCGAGATCGACCGCCGCCTGGATGATCTGGAAGATGGGTCCGTCGGCTGTCGGTTTGTCGTACCCCTTGTAGCCGGGGACGAGATGCGTCTTCGCCACCTTCACATTGTCGAGCAGGACCGTGCCGGAGAGCGTCGTCTTCTGGCCGAAGCTCGACCAGTCATCGATGACGGTCAGTCCGGGCGCGCCGCGATCGGCGATGGCATACCAGGCGCGCCCCTCGTCATCGAGCGCCACAATCGGCACCAGATGGGCGAGCAGGGCGCCGCTTGAATAGAATTTCTGGCCGTTGACCACGACATGGTCACCGGCATCGACGAACTTGGTCTCGAAGTCGGCGGCACGCTTGGAGCCGAACTCGGAAAACGCGTTGCCAAAGCGCGTGCCGGACAGTGCCTCGGCGAAGAGCAGCTTTTTCTGCGCCTCGTCCGAAACCGTGCGGATGGCGGCGACCACGCCGAGATGGTTTTGCGGAATCTGGCCAAGCGAGGGATCAGCCGCCGAGATGATGGTGATCACCTTCGACAGCGTCACATAGGAAACCTCCGGCCCGCCATAGGCCTTCGGCACATTGATCGACCACAAGCCGCTCTGCGAAAAAGCATCGAGCTCTTCCTTCGGCCAGATGCGCTCGCGGTCCCGCTTCGAGGCTTCCCTAGCGAATTCAATGGCAAGTTTTTCGGCGATGGCGATCGCCTCGGCATCGGTCTTGATGATATGTGCCTTGGCCGACGGGCGCTCGACCGGAGGCACGGCGACGCGCGCGTCGGACGGCTGCTTGGATTGGATGGTCATGCTGCAGTCTCCTGGGGAAAGTGTTGCGATGGAAGCGGCGCGCCGCCGAGATAGTAGATCTTGATGTCGTCGCGCTGGCGCAGGTCGGCAGCCGACCCTTCCAGCACGCTTTTACCGTTTTCGAGCACGGTGGCGCGGTCGGCATATTTCAGCGCCACCGCCGAATTCTGCTCGGCGACAAGGATCGAAAGACCCTCGTCCCGATTGAGCCGCTTCAAGGCGCTGAAGATCTCGTCGACGATCAGCGGCGCGAGCCCCATCGAGGGCTCGTCGAGCACGAAGAGTTTCGGCCGCGACATCAGTCCGCGACCGATCGCCGTCATCTGCTGCTCGCCGCCGGAGGTGAGGCCGGACCGCGTGCGCCGTTTCTCGAGAAGCCTCGGAAACAGCGCGTAGACACGCTCAAGGTCGGCCTTCACGCCAACGCGCGAGGATGAACGCCCGAGCGCCCCGGTCAGAAGGTTCTCCTCGACCGTCAGCGAGCGAAAGCAGTGCCGGCCCTCGAGAACCTGGACCAGGCCCTTGCGGACGAGGTGCGAGGGACTTGCCCTAGAAACATCCTCGCCATCGAAAATGATCCGGCCGGCAGTGACGGAGCCGCGCTCTGCCGGCAGAAGATTGGATGCGGCGCGCAACAGCGTCGTCTTGCCGGCGCCGTTGGAGCCGAGCAACGCCACGATCTCGCCCTTGCCGACCGAGAGGTCGACGCCATGCAGGGCGGCGATGGCGCCATTGTAGACGGCCTCGACGCGGCTGATCGACAGGATCGGATTTTCCGGGCTGGACATCGATAACTCCGCTGCGAAGATGGATGGCACGGCCGGCCCGCGGGCCGGCCGTGAGCTCTTCAAACTCAGTTGCTGACCACCGCATCGGCGTCTTCGGCCGTGCGGATCTTGAGGCCCTTTTCCTTGGCATAGGCCTCGGACGACTTCTCGATGATCGGGCGCAGCAGCTTCCAGTCCGGCGCGATCCAGTCGGACACGACGTTCCACTTCTTGCCGTCCCACTGCTGGAAGGTCACGTAGCCATCACCCTCGTGATTGTCCCAGGAGACGTTGATCGAGTGGAACAGGTCCTTGGCACCGAGTGCCTCGACGCGCGCCGGGTCGAGCTTGAGGTGTTCGAAGCCCCAGCGAACCTCGTCGCCGGTCAGCGTGCGATTGCCGAACTTGGCCTGGGCGATGCGGATGGCTTCGACATTGAGGATGCCGTTGACGATGCCGAGATTGTGGTAGACCGAGCCGATGCGGCTCTTGTCCTCGAGATTGCCCTTGCCGGCGTCGTAGACCGTCTTGACGATCTCCTTGACGACCGGATAGTCGGCGCCAGACGCCTGGGTGGTGATGGCGGTGTAGCCCTTGGCGGCGTCGCCGGCGGGGATGACGTCCTCTTCGGAGTTGGACCAAACATTGCCGACGATATGATCGGCCGGGAAGCCGGTCTTCTGCGCGGTCTTGAGCGCAACCGGGTTCATCACGCCCCAGCCGCGCAGCACGACATAGTCGGGGTGCTCGCGACGGATGGTTAGCCACTGCGCCTGCTGCTCGTTGCCGGGATGGGGAACTTCAATCTGCGACAGCTCGAAGCCGTATTTCTGCGACAGCAGCTCATAGATAGGGATCGTCTCCTTGCCGTAGGGCGAGCCGTGATAGAGCACGACGATCTTCTTGCCCTTGAGCTTATCGAGGCCGCCTTCCTTGGAGGCGATGTAGTTCACGATGCCCGACGTTTCGCTGTAGGGGTTGAGCAGCAGCGGGAAGACGTAAGGGAATACCCGGCCGTCGGTGGTGTCGGTGCGGCCGTGGTTGATGGTGATCAGCGGCACCTTGTCATCGGTGATGCGGTCGATCATGGCATAGGCGATGCCGACCGAGAGCGGGTTCCAGGCCGCGATGCCGGGATTGCTCTTCAACCGCTCGTAGACCTCGACGCCCTTCTCAACTTCGTACTGGGTTTCGCCCTCGCTCCAGGTCAGCTTGACGCCATTGACGCCGCCGTCGCGGATGTTGATCAGGTTGAGATAGTCGATGAAGCCGCCAAAGAAGCCGGTGCCGCCGGCGGCATATGGGCCAACGCGGTAGCTCTGCAGCGGGAAATATTGTTCGTCGGCATGCACGGCTGTCGCGCCGAGCACGAAAGCGGTGGCGATCGCCGCTTTCTTGAGGTGATTGAAGAAGGTCATGAGTTGCGTCTCCTGAGGTGGGTCCGTGAGAGAATGTCGAGCGGCGCTCAGCTGGACCTTGAGCCGATCCGTCGTTTCAGGCGGTCGAAGAGGGCCGACAGCCCGTTCGGTTCCGCGATGAGGAAAATGATGATGAGCGCGCCAAGCACGATGCGCTGGCTCATGTCGAGCACACCAGAATCGAACAGGCCGCCGAACACGAAGGCGCCGAGCCGAGACAGAACGAGCGGGAAGACGACGATGAATGCGGCGCCCAGAAACGCACCGCGTATCGAAGCCAGCCCGCCGATGATGATGATGAACAGGATCTGAAACGAGCGGTCTAGATTGAAGCCGGCCGGCTCGACCGTGCGCAGATAGGTGAAGGCCCACAGCACGCCGGCGACGCCGATGATGAAGGATGAAATGGCGAAGGCCAGCAGCTTGGTCCGCAGCACCGGCACGCCAATGACGCGCGCGGCGGTTTCATTGTCGCGCACGGCAATGAAGTTGCGGCCGGTCGCGCTGTTGACCAGCCGCCAAACCAGCGCCGTCAGCACGATGACGGTGGTGACGGAAAGCAAATAGCGTCCGGTGGCGCCGTCGAGCGAAAACCCGGCTACGGCAAGGTGCGGTGCAGAAATCACCCCGGACGGATTGTCGTTGGAGAACCAGCCGAACTTGGTCAGCGCCCACTGCACGAAAAACTGGGCGGCAAGCGTCGAGACAGCGAGATAGAAGCCGCGCAGGCGCAGGCTCGGCAATCCGAAGATGACGCCGATGCCGGCGGCCGAAATTCCGGCCAGGATCATGGTCGCCGCCAGCGGCAGTCCTTCGACCCGCAGGTTGAAATTGTAGGCAGCGAAGGCGCCTACCGCCATGAAGGCGGAAGAGCCAAGCGAAAGCTGGCCGCAATAGCCGGTCAAGAGGTTGAGGCCGACTGCCGCCAGGCTGAGCGCAAGGAACGGCAGCAGGATCGCCTCGACCAGATAGCTCGACGCAAAGGCCGGGACCAGGCCGTAGACGACGACGATCGCCACGGCCGGCAAAGCTAATTTCCGGGCGAAGCTCAGCCAGTCGATTGGAGCCCTTGCGGCATCGAGCGCTTGCACGGCCATCGGTCAGACCCTTTCGACGGTTTTCTGGCCAAACAGGCCGGAGGGGCGCACCAGTAGGACAACCAGCGCCAGCGCATAGGCGAACCAGCCTTCGATGCCGCCGCCGACGAAGGGTCCGAGATAGACCTCAGCGAGCTTTTCGCTGGCGCCGATGACGAGGCCGCCGACGATGGCGCCAAGGATGGAATCGAAGCCGCCAAGCACCAGCACCGGCAGCGCCTTCAACACGATCAGTGACAGCGAGAACTGGACGCCGAGGCGGGCACCCCACAGCAGTCCCGCGACCAGCGCCACGAAGCCCGCGGCCGTCCACACCGTTCCCCATATCCGCGGCAGCCGCAGTCCGACGGCAAGGGCCGCGAACTGGTCGTCGGCGACGGCGCGAAACGCCAGCCCGATCCGGGTCCAATAGAAGAAGGCGCTCAAGCCCGCCACCATCGCTGCGGCGATGCCAGCTGCCAGAAGGTCGAACGACGAGATCAGGATGCCGCCGACCTCGAAGGGCGTGTCGTCGATGCCGAGATCAAGCCCGTGCACCTGCGTGCCCCAGATCAGTTGGGCAGCGCCCTCAATGATGTAGGACAGGCCAAGCGTGGCCATGAACAGTGTCATCGGCGAGCGGTTCACCAGCGGCCTGAGCACGGTTCGCTCGATGGTGAAACCCAGCGCGACCATGACTGCGAAGGTGATGAGCAGCGCAAGCGCAAACGGGATGCCGCGTTCGACCAGGCTGACAAAGGTGAGTGCCGCAAACAGCACCATCGACCCTTGCGCGAAGTTCAGCACACCCGACGTCTTGTAGATCAGCACGAAGCCGATGGCGACGAGCGAATACATGACTCCCGACAACAGGCCGCCGACCAGCACTTCGACAACGAAGAGAAAATCATAGTAGCTCATCAGATGCCCTCGCCATCCTCGCCCTCGGCGGTGCCGAGATAGGCCCGGATCACGTCCGGATCGGCGCGCACTTCGGCCGGCGTGCCGTCGGCGATCTTGCGGCCGTAATCGAGCACGGCGACGCGGTCGGATAGGCCCATGACGACCCCGATGTCGTGCTCGATCAGGATGATGGTGACGCCATGCCGGTCGCGCGCGGCGCGCACGAACCCGGCCATCTCGGCTTTCTCGGTCGCCGTCATGCCCGCCATCGGTTCGTCGAGCAGCAGGATCTTCGGCTCGGCAACCAGCGCTCGCGCCAGTTCGACCCGCTTCTGCAAGCCGTAGGGCAGCGTCGCGACCAGCTGATCGGCGACCGTTTCCAGATGCAGGAAGGCGATTGTCTGGTCGACCTTTTCGGCAATCGCAGCGTCTTCGCGCCTGGCGCGTGGCAGGCCGGCAATATGTTCGACAAAACTGGCGCGCCTGGTGTGGACGCGGCCCGACGCGATGTTGTCGCGCACCGAAAGCCCGGGAAAGAGCGCCAGGTTCTGGAAGGTGCGCGCGACGCCCAGACGTGCCAGACGGTTCGCGGGCACACGGGAGAATGACTGGCCGGCGATCGCGATCTTGCCGTGGTCGGCGTGATAGAGGCCGCTGATGATGTTGATCAGCGAGGATTTGCCTGCGCCGTTGGGGCCGATCACGGCGCGGATTTCGCCGCTCTTGACCTCGAGATCGACATCGCTCAGCGCCGTGACGCCGCCGAACGAAATGCCAATTCCGCTCAGGGTCAGGATCGCATCGACCTTTGCCGACAGGCGCGCCGGGCGCGTGTCCGTGAGTGGACCAGCGCCAGCAAGAATGCCGGGGATTTCGGGCGCACGCTCGTATGCGGCGGCTCCCAGCGAAGCACCAATCATGACACGTTCCTGATTTTGGAGGAGTGCGCGGCCCGCAGGCCGCGCCCTGGCCTATTCGGCGGCGACAAGCTCCCTGTCACGCGCCGCTTCCAGTTCGCGCACCAGCGGGATGATGCGCTTGCCGAAGAACTCGACCTCTTCCTGGAAATGCAGGAAGCCGAGCAGGATCAGATCGGCGCCGGCATCCTTCAGCTTGAGGATGCGTTCGGCGATCTGTTCCGGCGTGCCAATCAGATTGCTGCGGAAGCCGTCATTGTATTGCACCAGATCCTCAAGGGACGACTTCGCCCAGTTGCCCTCGCCTTCCGGCGAGGCCTTGCCGGCATTCTTGACCTGGTCGGCAAAGCCCTGCACCGCTTCGGGATTGGCCTTGGCGACGATCTCGTCCAGCACGGCGCGTGCTTCCGCCTCGGTTTCGCGAGCAATGGCAAAGGCGTTGACGCCGATCTTCACCTTGTGGCCATTGGCCTTCGCCTTGGCCTGGATATCGTCGACCTGCTTCCTGATCTCTTCGGGCGTGTTGCCGTTGGTGAAATACCAGTCGGACACCCGCGAAGCCATGTCACGCGCGGCGCGCGACGAGCCGCCCTGGAAGATCTCGGGCTGCGGATCGATCGGCTTCGGCTTCATCGAGTAGTTGGTGAAGCGATAGAAGTCGCCCTTCAGCGTAAAATTGTCCTCGGTCCAGATGCCGCGCAACGCGCGGATGAACTCCTCCGAGCGGCGGTAGCGCTCGTCATGGTCGAGCCACAGCTCGCCGATGGCGGCGAACTCGCCACGGAACCAGCCGCTGACGACATTGACGGCCACGCGGCCATTGGTCAGGTGGTTGATGGTGGCGATCTGCTTGGCCGCCAGCGCCGGGTTCCATGGACCGGGCAAGACGGCGGCAATCACTTTCAGCGTTGTGGTGGCGGCCAGCAGTGCGTGGCTGAACGACACGGATTCGTGCTGGTTGTCGGCGCCGTAGCCGGCGGTGAAGCGGATCTGGCTCAGTGCGTAGTCGAAGCCGTTGGCCTCTGCGATCTGGGCGAGCTTGCGGTTGTAGTCGATGTCCCAACCGGTCCGCTGCTCGATATTGGAGATGACCAGGCCGCCGGAGACGTTCGGAACCCAGTAGGCGAATTTCAGGCCGTCGGAATGAGACGTCATGTCGTTGTTCCCTTTTTGGTTGGCTCAGCCGACGCGCGCTGCGGCGGCGGCATTTGCATGGTTGGAATTGAGCAGTGAAACCGCTTCGGATGCGGCCCGTGAAATGCGTTCGCGTATCGCCTCGCCGACGATTTCGGCGCCGATAAAATCGTCGGGCGCCCCATAGACGCCGGTCGGCACGGTGACGGCGCCGAAAAAGCCGAATAATGGCCGCAGCTGATGTTCGAGAACCAGGCCATGGTATGGACCTCCGCCTGTCGCCGCGAGAAGCACGGTCTTGCCGGCGAGCGCGCGATAGTCGACGAGGTCGAACAGGTGCTTGAGGGCGCCGGTGTAGGAAGCCCGATAGACAGGCGTTCCGACCACGAGCAGATCGGCCTTCTCGACACGCTGGATGATCGCTTCGCCGGACGCGCCGAGGGCGCCACGGGACAGTCCGACGAAAAGCGAAGGCGCCGCCTCGGTGATTTCGATCAGGCCCGTGTCTGCCGGGACGCGCAGCGCGACGTCCTTGACCAGCGCGTTCACCACCGCGGTTGTGCGCGATGGCGTGCTTACGCCGCCGGATATTCCGAGAACCGATAGCCTTGCCAACTCGTCAATCTCCCAGACCCTGCATGCGCATCGGTCATTTCCAAACCGGGGCAGACGATATTCGACAAAATCTATAGAGATAAGGAACGACGTTTCGATTTTTCGCCTTTGGCGAGAAAAATCCGGTTCTGCTAATGTGCGGTAGCAACGTCCATCTGGCGATGGCCGGGAAGGATCAAAACGGCTCGCAGTCATCTATCGACATTTTTGAAAGCGCCGATGCCTTTGGGCAATAAGGTTCGTTGCCATGATGCCTGGCGTCGCCGTCGCGCAATACTACGAAGCGGCTTCCCTTGCCGGCGACATCACCAGTTTCTGGGTGCCCAATCGGGATTGTCTCTTTCCATGGTGCGCGACATTGGCTTTAGGATTAACCGCAGCGACAGTTGGGACACACGCATCCTTGTGGACGCCTCGAGTGCGACAACGTCCAGCAGCGCTGGACGGCTGGACGGCGCCAGTTGCTCGCGATCGACACGGGCAAGCTCTATGGCGGGCGTGGGGATTTCCTGCCGGTGGCCGAGGCGATAGCCCAGCAGATCGTCCATCTCGGTAAGTCGACGAGATCGTCACCGCCTATCACCCACGGCGTCAATGACGGCCCAGGGATCTGGTGGGCTTTTCTGCTGGGTCAGGTGTTGAATGTGGGCCGATCGTACGTCCGCGATCAATCCGCCGCAGCTCGGCGGCCTTGACCACCCGTTGCAGCCCGCCGACGTCACGAAACGACGGACGGGCACCAGGAAGTCCCACGGGTTGCCTCTTCACGCCAGCACGCCTGTGCCACCGTCGCTGCCTAAGAGGCGGCGACGGTGGCCGCTTGAAGCAGAACCCGCGCGCCGGTAACCGCGTGGGCAGGCTCCACATATTCCGCCTCGTTGTGGCTCAGCCCGTCACGGCACGGCACAAAGATCATCACGGCAGGCGCCACCCGGGCGAGGAACAGCGCGTCATGGAATGCACCCGAGATCATCTGTTTGTGCGGCAGCTTTAGGCTATTGGCGGCCTCCTCGACGGTTTTGACCATATCGGGAGAGAATGCCGCCCCCGGCATGTCGAACGACCGACTGATCGTTACCGTGCAATGCTGAGCTTCTGCCTCCGCCGCGCACACCTGGCGCAGTTCTGCTTCGATGGCATCGAGCCGCTCTACCCGCGGATGCCTGATATCGACGGCGAAGACCACAGACTGCGGTATGGCGTTGATCGATCCCGGCTGGGCGGTCACCCGGCCCACCGTCAGCCTTGCCCTGCTGTCGAACGGCATGATCGTCGTCTGGAGCCTGTGAATCGCGGCAACGGCCGCGACCATCGGATCCCTACGGTAGGCGAGGCCGGTTGTACCGGCGTGACCGGCGGCGCCCTCAATGCAGACCTCCAGCCAGCGCGTACCTTGCACGGCTGTGACGATACCGATCGGCAACCGCTCCTTTTCCAGCGATGGTCCCTGTTCGATATGCAGCTCGATGTAGCCGGATATCGGCATGCCGAGGGGGCGAAGGGTTGCCTCTGGCAAGGCGGAGATCGTTGCCCCGAGCTCCTCTGCGAGGGACGCACCGTCGCTGCCGACTATGGACCGCCATGCGGAAATGTCGGCTCCGGTGAAGGCCATGGAGCCCATGACACCCGGCTTAAACCGGCTGCCCTCTTCATTGGCCCAGGCGACCACCTCGATCGGCATCCGAGTCTCGGCCCTCGCGTCCTCCAGCGCTTCGAGCGCCTCGAAGGCGGAAAGCGTGCCGAGCGCTCCATCGAAGCGCCCGCCGGTCGGCTGGCTGTCGAGGTGGCTGCCGATAAGCAGCGGCGGCAGGGTGGCATCCGTGCCCTCGCGGCGGATGAAAAGGTTTGCCATGGCGTCCTGGAAAACCGCGAAGCCGCGCGCGAGCGCCAATTCCGCCAACAGGCGCCGGGCGCCGCGATCCTCGATGCTGAACGCCTGTCGGTTTACGCCACCGGCTGGCGTCGCGCCGATCCGGGCGAAGGCATCGAGCCGGCCCAGCAGCCGCTCGCCGTCGATCTCCGGCACTAAAGTCACCGCTTGAGGCCGCGGATGAAGGCCTTCACCCGTTGCGGATCGACCTGATTCCACCACACTCCATCATGTTTCAGCGAGCTGGCGACAATGACGCCGTCGACGATGTCCAAGATATCGTTGGCGTTGTCGGGTGTCACCCCGCTGCCGACAAGCGTCGGCAGTCCGGCGGCGTCCTTGATCATCCTGATGTAGCTGAGGTCGGCGGCGTGGCCAGTGCGCTGGCCGGTGGCGATCACCGCGTCGGCATCGAAGAACACGAGGTCCTTGACCTGCTCCTCGATCGGCCGGTCGCCGACGATCGCGTGGGCGCCATGCTTGACATGCGCGTCGGCGAAGATGCGGATACCGTTGGCCCGAAGCCTAGCGCGGAAACGCATGGCGCGCGCCGCTTCGCCTTCGATAAAGCCCTCGTTGGCGACATAGGCGTTGGCCCATTGATTGACGCGCACGAAGGAAGCACCGGAGGCACTGGCGATCGAAAGCGCGGGAATGGAGGCATTGGCAAGCACATTGATGCCGATCGGCCGGCCGAGTTCTCTGCGGATCCGGTCTGAGACGACAGACATGTAGGCGGAGGTTTCCGGCCCGATATCATCCGGCTTGGAAAACGGCACGTCACCATGGTTTTCGGCGATCACGCCGTCACACCCTCCCTGCAAATAGGCTTTGGCGTCGTCGAGGCCGCGTTGATAGATGGCCTCGATCGCCTCGCCATGGTAGCGCGGCGCCCCCGGCAGGGGGGCGAGATGAACCACGCCGATCACCACCTTGCTTCTGCCGAAGATCGACTGCAGCGCATCATT
The DNA here is from genome assembly GCF_040320535.1 of Mesorhizobium sp. M0676. Classification (NCBI taxonomy): domain Bacteria; kingdom Pseudomonadati; phylum Pseudomonadota; class Alphaproteobacteria; order Hyphomicrobiales; family Phyllobacteriaceae; genus Mesorhizobium; species Mesorhizobium sp. M0676. The sequence goes on along the minus strand of NZ_JAMYPU010000021.1, from coordinate 65,726 downwards.
CGTCACCTGGCCGACGGGTTTGGGGGATTGTGTCATGCGGTTTCCGCTTCTGTCGTTTCCATGAGCAGTTTCATCTCCCGCCTGCCGGGGCAGGACTCAAGCGTGCCGGCGCGTCCGACCGAGACAGCGGCCGCGCGGACCGCAATCCGCGCTGCCGCGGGGAGCTCCATGCCGGCCGCAAGGCAACCAGCGAGGCAACCGCAAAAGACGTCGCCCGCGCCGCTGGTGTCTAGCACGGCCACCCTGGGCGCCGCGATCCGGTCGATCCGTCCTTCGCCATCGGCGACCAGGCAGCCGAGTGCGCCAAGCGTCACGATGGCAGCGCCGGCGCCCTGACGGATCAAGTCGCGGGCCGCCATGGCAGGGTCGCCAGCCCCGGTCAGTTGCGCCGCTTCGCCCGCGTTGGCGATGACGACGCTGACGTCGCTCAAGCCCGGTGTGTGGTCGGCCGCAAGCGGGCTCGGATTGAAGATCGTCATCGCTCCCGCGCCCCGCGCCACCTTCAGGCAAGTGGCCGTGATATCCGGACCCAGATTGCCCTGAAATACTACGATATCGCCGCGTGCGATCGATCGGGTAAAACCGCTGTCGGCCATAGGATTGTACGCGGCGGCGCAACTGGCTCCGGTGACGATGAGGTTTTCGCCGCGCGCATCGACCATGATCGTCGACCGATCGCTGGGCAGTGCCAGTACCGCCAGATGGCTGGCATCGAGATCGCGGCTCAACTGCTCTGCGATCCAGGCTCCGGCGGGATCGTTGCCGATCGCGGCACGGAAGCGAACATCGGCTCCGGTGCGCGCCGCGGCCAGCGCCTGGTTCGCACCCTTGCCGCCAAGTCCGTCAGCATGTTCCGATGCGTTCAGCGTTTCGCCTGCCGCCGGAAACCGGTCCAACCGAAACGTTGTATCGACGCAAACATTGCCGACGACATGGACGCGCATGGCTAATCCCTGGCCGTTGCCCAGCCTAGCATCTGTTCGAACAACGTCTTGTAGCCATTCCAGGCGATGAAGCCCGGCGGCAGCCAATGCGGCCCTACATCCGAGGTCCAGGCGACAGTGCGGCCCCGACCATATTTGCCGGCCACCAGCAGTGGCAGCGAACGGTAGTCGGAGGACACGGTGGCGAGAACTTCCGAACCGTCCTTGACCGTGACCTCGTTGAAGCCAAGCAGGATCGGCCAATCCTTGCCTAGGCCCTTGAGGATCGGATGGGTCTGCGGGCCGACGACGACCGGCGCATAGCCTTCTGGAACCTCGACACGGTCGTCCACCGGCAGGCAGATGACCGGCAAAACGTCCTCAACCGGCGTCTTGTGATAGCGCGCGCCGCCATTGATGCCCTGAAAGCTGTAATAGCCGCCGAACATCAACAGGCCGCCGCCATTGCCGACATAGTCGCGCAACAGGCGCAGCCGGTTCGGCGTCGGTTTGGAGTGGGTCCAGGTATCGGGGTGAAGCAGCAGCGTGTTGGCCCCAAGATCGGAGAGCACGACCGCGTCATAGGCCGAAAGCGCTTCCATGGTCTGCGGGAAGTTCCGCTGTGCCTCATGCGCCGGCATGAAGGTGACGTCGAACAGGCTGTCCTTCAGCGCGGCCAGCAACTCATCGGCACCGGTGTGATAGGTCACGGTGGGAAACTGATCGAAGCCTTTGATGTGGGTCGCGGTCGAGACCCAGGACTCGCCTGCGAGAAGAACCTTCTTCCTGGACATGTAGTCTCCCTATCTTGTTTTGGAGCCGCGGCTCAGAGGCCCTCGGCGAACACAGTCTTTGGATTGTCGATGAGCATCGTGTCGATTGCCGACTGCTCGACACCATGGCGTTTCAGTCTCGGCACGAAATGCTTGAGGATGAAGCCGTAGCCGAAACCGCCGAAGCGGGTCAGCATGATCTTGAGAAAGACGTCCTGCGACAGCAGAATCCTGTCGAGCAGTCCCATATCGATCAGCGAGCGGATCGCCCGCGCATTCTGCTCGTCGGACGGCGACTGCGCATCCTGGTCGGCATAGTAGAAATCCATGCCGATCATGTCGTATTCCAGGAAGGCGCCACGCGCGGCGAGGCTTTGCTGGTAGGCAAGATCGTTGTGGCTGGGGTTCATGTGGCAAAGCACCGTATGCCGGAGATCCGCGCCTTCTGCCTCGACCACGTCAAGCACATCATGCGCCAGCCGCTCCCAGCCGGGCAGATGAATCGTCAGCGGCACGCCGGTCATCTTGGCCGCACGGGCGGAGGCCCGCAGCGACTTGCGCTCCTCGTCGGTAAAATCCTTGCTGACGCCAACCTCACCGATAATGCCGGCAATGATTTCGGGCTGCGCCGACCCGCCGCCGACATCATTGACGAGGAATTCGGTGACGTCGTCAACGTCCATCGCTTTCAGCCAGACGGGATGGGTGTGCTGCAGGTAGAAGCCCGTCCCCATGACGATCCGCAATCCCGAGGCACGGGCGATGCGCGCCAGCTTCACCGGATCGCGGCCAATGCCGATGTTGGTCGCATCCACCATGGTATGGCCGCCGAGCGCCCGGTATTTCGCCAACTCCGAAAGCGCCAGGTCGCTGTCGTCGAGCGAGACGTTGTCGCGGTTCATGTAGGGGTTCATCCGCAACTCGCCGATGATCTCCATGCTGACCGGCTGCTCGGCGATCTTCTTCTCGTCGGGATGGCAAGGGCATTTCCACGACGTCGCGCCATCGAGCAGTATGTGTTCATGCATCAGCGTCACGCCCATATCGGCAATCGCAACCGGGCCGGTAACGGTCATCACCGTGCCGGAGCGAACACCGATCGGTGCCCGTTCCCTTGGCTTGTCGTCGAACAGATGATCCATGTCAGCGGCTCCGCGTTGCGCCCTTGAACAGCCGGAAATTCAGCCAGATGGCAACGAGGATGATTGTGCCGGTAACGATCGGCGTCAGGAAGGGCGACATATGCGCAAGGATCAAGCCGTTGCCGATGACCGCGACGGTCAACGCGCCGAGCACAGTGCCGATGATCGTACCGCGCCCGCCGAACAGACTGGTGCCGCCAAGCACCACGGCGGCGATGACATCGAGCTCGAAACCCTGGCCGGCATTCGACGAGCCGGAACCGAGCCGGGCGGCGAGGATGATGCCGGCCACCGCCGCCGCCATGCCCGACAGGATGTAGACGAAGAGCGTCATGCAGCGCGTATCGACACCGGCTCGGCGCACGGCCTCTGTATTGGCGCCGATGCCGGTGACATAGCGGCCGAACGGCGTCTGGTTGAAGGCGAGATAGGCAATGATCAGCACGACAAGGGCGAGCAGCGCCGGTACCGGCACGCCGAGAAACCAGGCCCTGCCGATGTTGACGAAGAAGCTGGTCGGTTCGACCGGGATCGAATAGCCGCCGGTGATCAGCAACGCCACGCCGCGGATGACGGAGAGCCCGGCAAGGGTGACGATGAAGGGCGGTATCCGCTCGTAGGCGATGAAGAAGCCGTGCAAGGCGCCGATCGCAGCACCAAGCGCCAGCATGGCGATGACGACCAGCGGCCATGGCAGGTCGGCCTGCAGGAAAACCGCCGACAGCGTTGCCGTCAGCGCCAGCACGGAGCCGACCGAGAGGTCGATGCCGCCGGTGGTGATGACGAAGGTCATCGCGGCCGCAACGATCAGCAGCGGCGCCGACTGGCGCGCGATGTTGAGCAGATTGGGCGTCGTCAGGAAGGAACCGGTGATCAGCGAGAAGACCACGCAGACGACGATGAAGAACAGCGCAATCGAGACGACGCTGCCATTGGCTAACGCCACATCCTTCCACGTGCTGTTGTGAGCGCGTTTGGGCGAGGCGCCAACACCGGCGGAGGTAACGTTCATGGTTGGACCCCCTCATCGCGGCTTGCGCGGGCCGAGCGCGCGTTGAATTTGCGGCCGACGATCAGGTTGACGACCTCCTCGATGCTGGTCTCGCCGATCTTGCGCTCGGCGACTTTGCGGCCTTCGTACATGACCTGGATACGATCGCAGACCAGGAACAGATCCTGCAGGCGATGGGTGATGAGGATGACGCTGACGCCCCGGGCGCTGACGGCGCGGATGAGTTCCAGAACCGCCTCGACTTCCGCTACCGCAAGGGCGGCCGTCGGCTCGTCCATGATCAGCACCGACGGATCGAAGGAAGCCGCGCGGCCGATGGCGATCGACTGGCGCTGCCCACCGGAGAGGTTTTCGACCTTGAGCCTGGTGTCGGTGATGACGATGCCGAGCCGGTCGAGCATCTGGCGCGTCTCGCCATGCATGCGCTTGTTGTCGAGAAAGGGGACGCCGAGAACGCGGCGACGCGGCTCGCGGCCGAGGAAGAGATTGCCCGCCACATCCACCGTGTCGCAGAGCGAAAGGTCCTGGTAGACCATCTCCACCCGCGCGGCGCGGGCATCGGCCGGCGACGAGAAAGACGCCGCCTTGCCATCGATCTCGATGGTGCCGGCATCAGGAATGACCGCACCGGACAGCACCTTGCTCAAGGTGGATTTGCCGGCGCCATTGTCGCCGACCAGACCGAGCACTTCGCCAGGCTTCAGGTTCAGCGAGACATCGTCCAGCGTCTGGATAGGGCCGTACCGTTTGGAAATACCGGTCATCCTGACGCGGTAGGTCTCGCCATCGCTCATCATGGTTCCAATTCTCTGGGCGCGACATGTTCAATTGGTCGCCGGGCTGCGCAGGCAACCCTCGGGTCGATGCGCAGCCCTGCGGTCCGGGGAGGATACTACTTGAACATGTCCTTGAACTGGCCGACATTTTCCTTGGTCACGATGGTGATCGGAACGTTGATGATCGGGTCGATCTTCTCGCCCTGCTTGAGCTTGACGAAGGCTTCGATGGCAGCCTTGCCTTCACCGGCCGGATCCTGCTGGACGACAGCGACCACCCAGCCCTCTTCGAGACCCTGCACCGCCGACTTGGTCAGGTCCCAGCCGAACACCTTGACGTCGCCCGTACGGGCCTGGCTGGAGACGGCGGAAACCGCGCCGAGCAGAGCCGGCTCGCCGGTCGCGTAAAGCGTCGTCATGTCAGGATTGGCGGTCATCAGGTTTTCGGAGGCGGACAGGGCGACGTCCTGGACGTTCTGGCCGTCGACCGTGTCGAGGAAGGTGACCTTCTGGCCGCTGTCGGTGACAGCCTTCTTGAAGCCGTCGAGGCGCTGGTTCTGGATAAACGAATTGAGCGCGCCGACGACGCCGATCTTGGCGGTGCCGCTCAGCTTGGTCTTGACATATTCGGCGTAGAACTTGCCGATATCCTCGCCTGCCTTGGTGTTGTCAACGCCGACGAAGGCGACGTTGTCGCCATTTGGGATCTGCGCGTCAATGGCGATGACCGGAATGCCGGCGGCTTTGGCCGCGGTGATGGCCGGCTTCACGCCGTTGACATCGATGGCGACGAGAATGATGCCGTCGACCTTCTGGGTGATATAGTTCTCGATGGCGTCGTTCTGCGCGCTCGGTACATTGTTGGCGTTGAAGATGACGAGGTCGACGCCGGCAGCCTTTGCGGCAGCCGTTGCGCCGTCATTGATCTGGTTGAAGAACAGGGCCTGCTGGTTGATGGTCACCAGCGCATAGGTCTCGGCCATGGCGGAAGCAGAGCCGAGGGCGAGGGTCATGGCGATGGCTGCGGCGCAGCCTGAAAGGATCTTGGTAAGACGCATTCCGGTTCCCCTTGGTTTTCTCGAAAAGGCCCTTGATCGGGCTCACCTGGCGCCTGCGCGCAGAGCATATTTCAAGATGCTTGATTTCTTGTCAAGTGACTTGAATTGGCATCAACGAAGAGAAATGAGGGGCTCGCCCGATCAGAATGTCGCGGGCGTGTTGACCCAGAAAATGCTGGCGCGTTCGTCGCCGACATTGCGGTACCAGTGCGGCAGTTCGGAATTGAAGACGAAGGAATCGCCGGCCGACAGGCGAAACGTCTTTTCGCCGACCATCAATTCGATCGCACCTGCCAGGAGGTAGCCGACTTCCTCGCCAGCATGCTGGATCGGGCCGGCGCTCTCACCTCCCGCCTCGATGTGATGGATATTGCACTGCAGGAGGTGGCCGGGCGAATATGGAATGACGCGCTCGAGCGAAATGCCTTCGCCGCGCCGAAGCGGATCGAGCGCGATCAACGGCCGCGATCCAGCCCGAAAGACGATGCCTTCCTCACCATCGGATTCCTCGAACATCCAGCCAATGTTCGTGCCAAGCACCTCGACAAGCCGGTGCAGCATGGGAAGCGAGGGCGAGACCTTGCCGTTCTCGACCTTGGAAAGCAGGCTTTCAGAGCAGTTCGCGGCGGCAGCTAGCGCCTTCAAGGTCAGCCCACGCGTCTGCCGGGAGAGTTTCAACCGTATGCCGAGCCGCAGAAGGCTGGTGGCGGTCGAGCGCTCGTCGCCGCCCTTGCTGTTTTGGGTGTCCATCTTGTTCATTTGGGGACGCGAACATCTCCGCTGGTTGGGCTGACTCGTAAAACTGATCCCAGGCGTTGTCCATCCTGTGAAAAACGGACGATCCATCCAATCGACTCGGCTGGGCTTTTCAAAACCATCATCCCCGACCAAACGCTACGACGCCTTCGGCGCATTTGCGAGTAACTGCCCGATGCATGCCGCAGAGGTACCGTCATCGACCACTGATACCACAGCAAGATGCCTAACTCCTCGGGAGGGCCGCGTTAGCTGAGCGTGAGCAACTCGCCTCGCGCAACTCCCACAAGCGTGTGGCTGGCGCGCGGCCACCCGGGGAGCCTGTTTGGGATTCACCTGAACTACATTCCCGGCAGCTTCCGCCCAGGGACCGGTCCGGGATCGCCGCCGATTCTGCCGAGGAGCAGGCGTTCCTGGATAACGGCGTCGCTTTCTCGACCGAGGAAGGCGTCTATGGGACGCTGCAGGCGACTAAGCCGCAGACGCTCGCCTTCGCGCTCAGCGACAGCCCGCCGGGCTGGCGGCATAAGACCGCCGCTTGCCAGCTGACCGATCGGCGTCATACGCGATCGCGTATACATCAATTTTATACGCAACCCCGTATGTTACGACTAATACGCGATCGCGTATATTGCAGACGTGGAGACCCATCATGACAGACCAGATCGCTCGCAACGAAAAACAACTCGGGGCCATCCTGCGCCGCGCCCGCAAGAACGCCGGGGCTCACGCAAGGCTCGCTCAGCAACCAGATCCACCTGCGCCCTGGCGCTATCGGACGAAGGAGCGTTTGGTCAGCCTGCCTACTCCCAATCAGCCGGGATTTAAGGACGCAGACCAGGCAGCGGTCGAAGGCCGAAAAGTCCCCAAGGCAACCGTCGTCCAAATGCCTGGTGCCGCCCTGCCAGGCACATTTGGAGCGGCCTTTCAACGGTTGAAGATCTCAGTCAAGTGGTTGGCGCTTGACGAAGCCAGCAAGCGCAAGAACACGCGGCTGATTGAAGAATTTCTGGAACTGCGGGTGGTCCCAGATCACCCACTGATTTGGCGCGACGTACCGGTTAAGAACCTTAGACGTATCCATATTGAAGAGCTTCTTGGCCGCTTCATCGCCACACCCCATAAGGCCAAGCACCTGCTGGTGGGCATACGCAAGCTGGTCTATGTAGCACTGCGACAAGATTGGATCAAATCGATCCCACAGCAGCGGTCGAGTGGCGCCCGGCCTATGTCGGTTGGAAAGCCTGGTCGCGCGAAGCGATGGCGCAATTTGAAAACCGTTGGCACTTGGGCACCGCAGCACGCACTTGCTATGGTTTGGCGCTTTGGCTCGGCAGCCGCCGCGGCGACGTCGCGGGCCTGCGCTGGGACCAGAGGGTCACCAGCCGTGTCTTCATCGATGGCGTCGAGCGTCACTTTGACGGGTTTGATATCGTCCAGGCCAAGAACAAGGGACGAACAGGCGGCAAACGGCTTTTCGTGCCGATCACGCCGATGCTGTCCGAGATCCTGGATGCGGCTGACAGGCGCGGCGAGACCGTCTTGGTCAACGCCTATGGGGAGCCCTTCTCCGCCAAGTCCTTGACTGGAATGATGGCGCATTGGTGCAAGCTTGCCGGTCTTCCGAAGGGCCTTACCCTGCATGGTTTGAGGAAATCGCTCGGTGTTTATCTGGCGGAGGCCGAGGCCTCCACCAGGCAGATGATGGACGTCCTCGGTCACGACGATATCGATCATGCGGAGCTCTATTCGCGCGAGCATAGCAGGTACGGCTGGCGGTCCAGGGGATCGAGTCGTGCGGCTGGTCACGCGCAAGCCGATGCTTGGCGAACCTGTTGGCGAACCTCGTGGCGAATCACCCTATAACACATTGATAAATAACGATAATGGTGGGCCCGGAGGATGTTTGGAAAAGAAGTTAAATCAAGCAGTTAGGAACTACTGGGACAGCAAAGCATTCAAATCTGCTCCAATGTTTTTCGATGTTCTTGTCCCACCTACACCGCTGCATTTCGCCCGATGAACGCCTCACTCACCCTATCTCGCGAAGAAGGATCGTGAAGGTGTTCAGTCTCTCATTGGAAAGTCGCGGTAGCACCATTAACGACGTTCTTCGACGAGCAAGGAGCGGTAGTGTGCTGAGAGTTCTGCAAATTCGCTGAGAGGGGGCGGTCATGGCAGGCTGGTGATGTTCAACGTCACCGATTCCCTAAAGGAACGCCACCATGACCAAGACAGAAGGTAAATCGACCAGCGCTGCCGTCAAAGACATTTTGCTTTCGAACCCGGATGGATTGCACGAAGTGCTCCGTGCGGTGATGCAGGAGGTGCTTGAGGCCGAGATGGACGAGGCGCTGGGTGCCTCGAAGAGCGAGCGCACGCCCGAACGGCTTGGCTATCGCTCGGGCTATTACGGCCGTACCCTTGTGACGCGGGTCGGCAAGCTCGAGCTGCGGGTTCCGCAGGACCGGGCCGGGCGCTTCTCCACCGAGCTGTTCGAGCGCTACCAGCGTTCCGAGCGGGCCTTGGTGGCGACACCGGCGGAGATGTATGTGCAGGGCGTGTCGACCCGCAAGGTGAAGGCGATCACGGAAGAACTGTGCGGCCATGCCTTCTCGGCCTCGTCGATCTCGGCCATCAACAAGCGGCTGGACGAGAGCCTCGCTGCCTTTGCCAGGCGCCCCCTTCAAGAGCCGTTTCCTTACCTCATCCTCGATGCGCGCTACGAGAAGGTGCGGTGAGCCGGTGTTGTCATGAGCCAGGCGGTGCTGATCGCGGTCGGTATCGACTGGGACGGAAGGCGCCAGATCCTGGCCGCCCCATTTTGCAGAACTTGACGCACACAACCAGGACCTGAAAGGCACGCTTGCCGCGGCCGTGCCTGGAAAAGCGCCGTTGGACCAACAACAAGCGCAAACGGGTTTCAGCGGCGGACCCCAACCCGTCTGGCCGGCGACCGCGGCTGCTGTTGGCCTGATCCTCAATCTGGGCCTTGACGCCGTCCTGGCCCATAGGCTGGTCAAGCGCTTCCGCGCACATCCATCGGGCTGACCGCGACCGAGTGCGGGCGGCCTTCAACCCCACGCGAGCGATTGTCGGCCGTTAAGTTCGACTTCCGGATCATGATGGCCGACGCCGACGAGTGCCTTCCGTCGATCTCAGCGGCGGTCTCGCCTCCCCCTCGAGCGCGGTTGGCCTAGATTTTTGGATAGTGGCAGGCCACTTGCCTGTTGCCGGTTATGGCCCGCAGCAGCGGTCGCTCAGCGCGGCAGCGATCTTGAACGATCGAGCAGTGCGAGGAGAACTTGCAGCCTTTCGGCGTATGATGCGAACTTGGCATGTCAGTCATTAGGATGGTCCGCGGCCGCAGCTTGGCGCGCGTTTGCTGTACGGATGAAACCAGCGCTCTAGCATAGGGATGTGCTGGTCTCTCGAATACATCGTCGGTGTTCCCGATCTCGACCAGAGAGCCGAGATACATAATCGCCATTCGATCCGCAATCTGGCGGATCACGGCAAGGTCATGGGCTATGAAGATAAGTGACAGATGCAGTTGGTCGCGTAGGTCTAGGAACAGATTGACCATTTGCGCCTGCAACGAGACGTCCAGTGCGGAGACCGGCTCGTCGGCGATGATGAGCGCCGGCTCCACTGCGAGTGCCCGGGCAATGCCGATGCGCTGTCTCTGCCCGCCAGAAAATTCGTGCGGATAGCGTTCGAGCGCTTCGAAAGGCAGGCCGACCAGTTGCATCAGCTCCTTAAGCCTTGCACCGAGGTCAGCCGGCCTGCGCAGCTTATGGAAAAGGATCGGTTCGGCAATAATATCGCCGATCCGCCGCCTAGGGTTTAGTGAAGAGGAGGGATCCTGAAAGGTCATCTGCACCCGGCGCCGGAACAAAGCCAGCCGTCGCTCCGGCGCATGGCTGATATCTACACCCTCGAACTCCAGAGCACCGCCACTGATTTCGTAAAGCCGTGCAATACAGCGGCCAAGCGTCGTCTTTCCGCATCCCGACTCACCTACTAGCCCAACTGCCTCCCCCTCAGCCACTTCGAACGTCACGCCGTCCACAGCGAGCACCATCCCACCTTTCGACCCGGGCAGCGCACGAGGTATACGGTAGATCTTAGTAAGGGCTTTCACCGCGATTATAGGCTTTGAAGCGGAACGCGTGGGGTCAATCCTGGGAGCAGGCGCCTCAGCCCCCAATACGCGGTCTCGGTGAGCCGGGCGATCGACCGGTTCCAGATGGCAAAGCGAGAAATGATCGTTTTCGACGGTACACTGCGGCGCGGTATCACAGATCCCCATTCGAAACTGGCAGCGGGGTGCGAAGCTGCAGCCATTGCCAATCTCATCAGAGCTCGGCGGCGCGCCGGGTATGCTAGCAAGCCTGGACTGTCGTTTCCCGCTCAAGGGAGGAATGGAAGCTAACATGCCCCAAGTATAGGGATGATTGGGACGACTGAAGATCGGTCCCGTTGGCGCGTGCTCGACGATTCGTCCTGCATACATCACTGCGACCTTGTCAGCTATATCGGCTGCCACACTCATGCTGTGGCTGACGAGGATGATCGAGGATCCAAGATGCGTCCTGAGCCGATCAAGCAGGCTCAACACTTGCACTTGCGCTGTCCTATCAAGAGCAGAGGTAGGCTCGTCGGCGATTAACAGCACCGGATTGGAGGAGATCGACATAGCGATTATGGCCCGCTGCCGCATACCGCCGGAGAGCTCGTGCGGATAGCGGCCGGCGATTTCAGATGGGTTGGCGAACCCGACTTCACCGAGCAACTCAACTGCCCGCCGGCGTGCCGACGATAGAGGAATTTTTTCATGCGCTCGGATCTGCTCGGCGATCTGCCAGCCCACCGTATAAACGGGCGTCATCGCTGTCATTGGGTCCTGAGGGATCAGTGCGATTCCGGGGCCCCGCAAACGGCGCAATTTGCGATCGGACAGTTTAAGAATATCCTGGTCCTGGAATTCGACCGTGCCAGTGACCGCGCCGTTACTACGGTCGACGAGCCCGAGAAGGCTCAGCACAGTAGCAGTTTTGCCCGATCCGCTTTCACCGACAATGGCCAGAATCTCCTTGCGGCTAAGTTGAAAGGATACATCGCGCACAGCCCTGACCAGGCCACTGTCAGTCTCAAAGGAGACACTGAGCCCACTGACATTCAGCAGAGACCGTTCCCTCGGGGTTGCGGACGCGCCGTCGGGGTTCATGGTGCGCGCACCTGAGTCATCGCGTGCGCACCCTTGGGTCCATGAGGACATAGGCGACATCCACAGCGGCGTTGACGATTACAACCCAAAAGGACGAATACATTACGATACCCAAGACAACGGGCAGATCTAGGATCTGCATCGAACGGTAAGTTAACCGCCCGACCCCGTTCAACCCGAATACTACTTCCGTGAGAAGTGCCGAGCCCCCCACCAGCACGCCGAAATCGAGACCGAACATAGTGACGAACGAGATGAGCGAGGATCGAAACGCGTGCTTCAGCATAATCCGCGATCGGCTTAGGCCCTTGGCTCGCGCAGTGCGGATGAAATCTTCTCCGTAGGCTTCGACAATGTTTGTCCGCAGGACCCGCCCATAGAGACCGATGTAGAGGATTGCCAGCGAAAGCCATGGAATTATAAGCACTCGGAACCATCCCCAGGGGTCCCGAGTAAAGGGGATATAACCGAGGGGAGGCACCCAGCTGAAAAGCCAGGTATCGTGGAACCGGCTTTGCGAGAGTAGGTTCATCACTTCGCCGACCCAGAACACCGGCATCGAGACGCCGACAAGCGCAACCGCCATCAAGGCTTTGTCCAACAAGCTCCCGGGCCTGACGGCAGCTGTTACGCCCAGGACTACCGAGCCAGCCACCCAGAGCAGGGCGGCCCCGATTACCAGCGACAACGTTACCGGGGCAGCGGCTACAATTTCCGGCACCACAAGTTGGCCGCGCGTCGTGAACGAGGACAGATCGCGCGTGATGAACAGCCGATTCATCATTGCGACGTACTGGGCAGGCAAGGGCCGGTCGAGGCCAAAATCGCGGCGCACCGCAGCAACTGTCTCGGGCGCCGCGTTGCGGCCTGCTATACGCGCCGCGGGGTCAGCGCCAGGCGTTACGAAAAAGATTAAAAACACCAGCACGCTAATGCCAAACATGACAAAGAGCATCTGCAGAAGGCGAAACCCGATGAAGACCTTTAGGCTCATCCGTTTCTCGACTTGGTGCGAGGATCGAGCACCTCGCGCAGCCCTTCGCCAAAAAGGTTAAGCGCGACAACGGTGACGACAATAGCGAGACCGGGGGCGAGCGATACAGCCGGGCGAGTGTAAAGCAATGCCTGTCCATCCTGTATGATAGTGCCCCAACTAGCGCCCGGCGGCTGTACCCCGATCGACAAAAAAGATAGGGCAGACTCGGTGACGATGTTTAGCGCCATCAGCAAAGGCATGAAGACCAGGAGGGTCGGCAAAACGTTGGGCAGGATGTCATGCAGTATGATGCGCCAGCGCGGCAGGCCGAGTCCAATCGAGGCAAGCACAAACTCGCTCCGGCGTAAGCTCAGCACTTGTCCGCGGATTGGCCTGGCGACGTAAGGCACGTAGATTATTCCAAGAATGAAAATCGGCATCAAAAGGCTTCCCGATCCGATGACAAAGGGACCCATGACAATTGTCTGCGAAATAAGGACGATCGAGAGCGAGATGGCGAGAAGATAGGCTGGGAAGGCCCACAAAATGTCGAGCATGCGCGACAGCACCATATCAACCACCCCGCCCCAATAGCCTGAGACAAACCCGACAAGCCCGGCGAGCGTTAGGCAAAGAAAGGTGGCCGCCGCTGCAATTAAAAGAGAACTGCGGCCGCCGTAGAACATTCGCGCGGCGACGTCCCGGCCTTGATTGTCAGCGCCGAGGAAATAGCTCGGTTGCCAAGTCGGGCCGATCGGCGTCACACCAAGCCTGAGACCGGTGGTCGACGGCTGCATCACTGGCACTAGCCTACCGTCGACCACGATCTTGGCGTTGAGCCCGGAATGAAACGGATCGTTGTGGGACACAAGGCTGGAGTAGAGCGGAGCGGCCAAGGCCCCGAGCACGATCAGCAGCAGAAACGCGCCGGCGGCCATGGCGATCCGGTCGCGTCCGAGCTTACGCAAGGCCGAGCGCCATCGTCGCTGGCCCCAAGCACCATCGATCGCCGCGCTGCCGAACCCCGGCTCAGCAAATTGCGATGTCACAAAAACACCTTCTAAGTGCACCGGCAGACTTTAGTACGACCATCGTCCCTTCCAACCTAGCTTACCTGACCCAGGCCTGGGAAAAAACAAAAAGGAACTGGTTCGAAAACATGAAGTTACCGAGTCGCTTAGAAACGAAGTCCACGTGTTTGGGCGTGATCAGCGGCAAGATGGGCGACTTCTCCATAGCTTCTCTATCAATGTCCGCCCAAGCTCTCTCTGCGCCCTCAGGATCGGAAACAGCCTGTTTCAATGCAGCCTTCATTTTCGCGTCAAATCCGGGGTCGCAGAATTGCGCCGAATTCTGAGCATTGTCGGAACCTCGCGTAAAGGAGGCACAACTTAAAAGCACGTTTAAGAAGTTGGAAGCGGCAGGGTAATCGGCATACCACTGAGTTATGCTTATTTGGACGTTATTATTCGAGTTCTTGATATAGGTGCCCTGGATTTCTGACGAGATCGCCATGACGGTGGCTTCGTAGCCAAGGTCCGTGAGCACGCTCTGCAGATACGTTCCAATCGCCTTGGACACCGCTTCGTCAGCTGCTATGATTTGAACTCGCTGTCCGGTGGTGCCGGACTCCTTAACCAGGGCCCTGGCTTTGTCCAAGTCTGGCGCCGACCATTTAGCGCCTGGTTCTTTTGTGTAGACGCAGCTGTCGACATGACCAGGGAAATTAGGCGGCAGAATCTGGCAGGAAGGCTGTGCCAGCACCGGGCCCCCATACAGGTTCACTATCTGGTTGCGATCGATTGCATAGTTTAGCGCTTGGCGCACGCGGATATCATCGAAAGGTGCCAGATTGGTGTTCATAGGGGCGTACCAAAAAGCGGCAAGCGGCGTTATATGCACCTGATCGGCGTATTGGGTGCCGATTTCGTTAAGCCTGTCTGCCGGTGCAGCGTCATACATCCAATCCGCCTGCCCGTTCTCAATAGCTGTGATCGCAGCCTCTTCCGTTAGTCCATAATCATAGTGGATTTCATCAGCAAAGCCGTCGGGCTGCGCATCTGCACTCCACTCCTTGAAGTGCGGATTGCGAACCAAGATCATGCTCGTATTCGGGTCATAGCTCTCTATTATGTAAGGACCGGTACCTGGGATCGGTGTAGTGCCCTGGTCTTTCGAGGGAGTCGAGGCCGGCAGGATCGAGGCATGCGGCACAGCTAATTTGTATAAGAATTCGGGGTCAGGCTGGGTGAGATGGAATGTCACCGTACGAAGGCCATCGTTGCCATCCACCCCTCCTTCCAAAGTGCAGCCATCCGGACTCTTGAGGCAGCCGTCAGCACCGACAATGTTGTGATAGAACGTGCCCGCTGTGGGCCCAAGGATTTTGAATATCCGTCGGAACGACGCAGTGACATCATGGACAGTGACCTCGTCGCCGTTCGAAAATTTAATTCCTTTGCGCAAGGTGAAAACGTACGTCTTTCCGCCATCCTGCGGCTCCGGCAGCGCCTCGGCCAGGTCAGGAACGACAGTGAAACCTTCGTCGAGATCGCCCTTTTTGAAGGCGAGAAGACCGTCGTAGGTGTATTGAAACACCTGCCAATTTTTCAGCGAATAATTGACCTGGGGATCACCCGTGCCTTCGGCTGCGACCGCGAGCAGTCGCATCGTTCCGCCGCGATGCTGCGCCATCAAAGTCTCGCCACTGTCCGCCGCCGCCGCGCCCGCGATCCAACTTATCACCGGTACACACATAAGCGAAGCCAGGCGCAATGCGGTCAGTAGGCTTCGTGCACACGAACTCCGAATCGATCGTTCCATAGCCGTTCTTCCTGTAAAACGCTGTGGCCTGCCTGAAGTGATATCACCTTATTAGGCGGCCGTAACGACCAGCCGCGAAACCCCGCTAAAAAGCTCTAAAGGCTATTTGCTTCTTATGGACGGCTCGACCTTGCGGATGTAGCTGCAATGATCAAGGTTACTCCCCCCGCGGGATTGCAATCGGCGAAACGCATGTCTCAGTCGAAGCGGAGGGACGGCGTCGGCCGATCCCTCAGTTGCTACTCCAGCTGAACTGGTTCGGCACTTCTTGGTAACCGCAATAGCGTTCTTCATCGCTGCCGACGATGAACTCGCTGCGATCACCAATTCTCGCGCGGGGTACAGGGAGCAAAATCACAGCATTTGCTATCTATAGTATCACCGGCACCATCGTATCATAGCTTCGAGGCCGTTCCTGCAGTCTCCTTCAACTATCGCGTCCACAAGCAATTTTCTTCCATGAGGTTCAAATGCGGTCCGACATCATTCCGGGGTCGATTTTCCCAAACTATGAGCTATCAGATCACGCCGCGATGCGGCGGATGCTCTCCGACTTACAGGGAAACGACCCGATGATCCTCGTCCTCGGCAGAGGGGGGTATTGCCCCAAGGATCGCCGGCAGGCCGAAGGGCTTGTCCAACTCCATCGCGAGATGGAAGTGGGTTATTGCCAGCTCGTCACTATCACAACGGACTCCATCCTAGAAACGAACGAGTATCGCACGGGAGTGGGCGCTCATTGGCCTTTTCTTTCCGACCCGCGGCGGGTTGTTCAGAAGGACCTCGATATCATCGAATACACTGATCCCGTGCACAACCCGATGATCCCTCACGTTATCGCGCTAGAGCCAGGTCTTATCGTCTACAAAATCTACAATGGATACTGGTATTTTGGCCGACCCACACTGGAAGAACTTCGGCAGGACATGAGAGCGCTGACCAGCAAATGTCGGACGGATTGGGACATCACGACGCCTGAACTCAGGTCCGCCTGGCAATCGGGTCGTAGAAGTCTTTTTTATCCCTACGGCGATAAAACGGGCTCACACGTTACGCGTGCCTGAGAGGATTCGACATACTCTGCGAATATCGCCACTTGAGCGGGGGAAAGCCCTTTCGAGACTCGGGCAGGTTCGGCCTCCAAAGATGACCAGCCTCGCCTTTGCCGGTTAGCTTACGCATGGTTCTGGGATTTTTCCGATGGAGACAGCGTGCGCCTTCCACCCCAAAAATACTGCCACGACAGCTCCTGGATTTTCCTGACGTCGGGAACCTCAACCCACTGCGTGGACATTGGACAGCTTCTGGAAAACTAGGAGCCGGCCCTTGGGCAGCGTTTTGCCAACAGGTGTTGTCATTCGGTTCGATATTCCGGCCCATCTCGCGGGATTTCATCGACCGGCAGCAACTGGAGCAGACTTGCAGATGAACGGCAGACTCTTACACGTCAGCCCCGGCGCTTCGGCTCAACGTCATGGTCCCCCGATGCCATGCGGCATGTCCGTCCGACAGTGGTCGCCGCGGTTGACTCATGCGGGCGGCATCTTTGGGGAGAGGCCGGCTTCGTCAATCAACGTGAGCTTAGCTCGCTTCAGATGCGGAGCCTTGGCTGAAAAGGGCCAGATTCTGTTGAGGGCGCCTAGGACACTTGCGCGCCGAAGAGCGGTAGAGCGCAAACTAGCGCTCTGATCGGCCTACTAAATCACTTGGAGAGTTGCCCGATCGGTTGAGAAGGAAAACTTCCCCGTTCCATGGGCCAATTACGTCCGCCTAGCGCCTCTCCTGCATATCTCTAATCACAGTTGGTATGAGCTCCGAGACGGTTGGATGGATAGGCACGGCCCATTGAAGGTCGCGATATGGTGTGCCAACGCTGATCGCATTGAGGATACCATGGATGGCCTCGTCGCCGCCGGGCCCAAGAATCGCGCCGCCCAGGATCTTGCCAGTCTCTGCATTTGCAACAACCTTCATAAATCCGAGCGTCTCCCCTTTCTCAATTGCGCGGCCCACACGGGTCATAGATCGAGTGCCAACCTTAACGGGCAGACCGCGACTGCGGGCTTCCGTCTCAGTCATTCCCGCGCGTCCAAGTGGAGGGTCGATAAAGAGCGCATACCCCGGCACGCGGTCACTTAACCTGCGGCTTTCTCCGTCAAGCAGATTGGCAGCGAGGATCTCGAAATCATTGTAGGCCGTGTGCGTAAATGCACCGCGACCGTTGCATTCGCCGAGCGCGAACACGCCCTTGACGTTGGTGGAAAGAGAGTCGTCGACGATGATGAAACCACGCGCGTCCGTCGCGATTGCTGCTTGGTTCAACCCTAGATCATCAGTGTTTGGACGGCGTCCAACAGCGAGTAACACGTCGCTACCTACGACCTCGCGAGGTCCAGGCTCGCACTCAATGCCGACGCGAATATCGGCACCGTGTGGCTCAAGACGAATACACTCCGCGTTGAGCCTGATCGTGATACCTTCACGCTCGAGAATGTTGCTGATCGAGGCGGAAACATCTTCGTCCTCGCGCGAAACCAGCCTGGATCCCTTCTCCAACACGGTCACCTCGGTACCAAAACGACGGAACATCTGCGCGAATTCAAGGCCCACATAGCTGCCGCCTATAATGACAAGGTGGCGAGGCGCGCGTTCGAGCTCCACCATTTCGGTGTTGTCCAGGATCTTGACATTATCAATGCCAGGAATGCGCGGTTTTGCTGCTCGGCCCCCGACATTGATGACAATGATCGGCGCCGAGAGCAATTCGCCATCGACATCGACACTATGCGGATCGACGAACCGGCCGTGGCCCTGGATCAGGCTGCAGTTCTCAATCCCGATCAGCCATCTCTCAAGACCCGATCGCGCATCCAGTGTCACTTTCGCAGCGCGCTGGTGGACCCTCTTCATGTCAACTGCAATCTTGCCGCTGATTGAGACGCCGAAGTCGCCGGCACGTCGAGCGAGATTGGCCGCATATGCGCTGGCAGCCATGGCCTTGGTTGGCATACAGCCGGTGTTCACGCAGGTACCGCCAAGAAACTTGCGTTCGATAAGGGCGACCTTCATACCGGCGGCCGTGAACCGCCCCACGACAGACGGACCAGCCTGTCCGGCGCCGATAATGATCGCGTCGAAATTGCGGCTCATAATACATACTCGATCAGACGGGCAACCACGGTGGCGACAATGCCCAATCTTGTGAACGCCCTGACAATTTTCCGGATCACATATAATATAAAATCCTAGCCCCTTCTATTATACCATAGAGTTGTCGCGATTAGGCAAATTCATCCAAGGCACGTCCCACGGGTAACGGCACCACCGCGCAGATGGGATTGCTTCGAGCAACTGCACGATTTGGCAAAGTGTGCTGCTCTTGCCGGATCATTTTGCAGTGCCCATGTGGATCCAAAACCCACTGCTGCACCATCGAAATGAACGGCAGCGCGCTTATCCGCTGCCAGTGACAAGAATGAGAAATGCGAAGGCTCGTCTGCAGATTGGCAGCTCGGCTGCGCCAAAACATCAGCACACATCAAACGCTTCGAAGTGCGAAAGGCCTACATCGTTCGACGCCGCGTTTGGGCCGAGGGCGCGCTTCGAACTCTGCCCAAGACATTGCGCTGCAGCTATGAAGGCGTTGAGCCCTCGGCCCGATCTAGGATATCAGCGCACTGACTAGGCTAGAAAGACTGCAACGGCATGTTGGCCCGGATTAAGTTGCGTCAACTCACAAAAGGCTGGGTGACGAGGCTTGGCTTGCACCTAGGGCTAGGACGGCTCGTCGTTTACTGAGGCAGCATTGCGCTCTTGCTCGGCAAAGGGAACATTGTTTCTCTTTAGGGTCTCCCGCTAACTAGCCCGCCGCAAGATACTCTCGTCCACGGGCATGTGTCTCAAGCGCTTGCCTGTAGCCGCGAAGATCGCATTGCTCACAGCAGGAACGATGCAGGAAGTCCCGGCTTCACCCATCCCGCCCGGAGCTTCAGAACTCTGGACAATGTAGACCTCGACCGCTGGCGTCTCGTTCATCCGCAGGATCTCGTATGTGTCAAAGTTCGTCTGCTCGACTCGGCCGTCCTTCAGCGTGATTTCACCATAAAGCGCGGAGGTGGTTCCGAATATGACTGCACTCTGAATCTGCGCCTGGACAGTGTCCGGATTGACTACAATTCCGCAATCTACTGCGCAGACGACCCGCCGAACGTGAACGGTGCCATCTTCCGCGACTTCGACTTCGGCAACCTGCGCCATGTAGCTCCCGAACGCATTCTGGACGGAAACGCCGCGGCCAATCCCTAGGGGAAGCTTTTGCCCCCAGCCGGCTTTGTCAGCGGCGAGCTGGAGCACCGCCTTTGCGCGAGGCGACTTCCCCAGCAGCGCTAGCCGGTAGTCAACCGGATCCTGCTTAGCGGCTACCGCCAGTTCGTCCATGAAACTTTCGGTCACGAAGACATTGTGGGATGGGCCAACGCTGCGCCAGAATGCCGTCGGAATGCCCGGCGGCTCCACCCTCACGTATTCAACGTTCAGATTCGGAAGGTCGTAGACAAGGTTGATGGCTCCCTCCGTGGTGTCGGAGTCCAGACCGTTGTTGAACCCTGGAGGTAGCCATCTTGCTACTATGGAGGATCCGGCAAAACGATTGTTCCAAGCGAGAGGCATACCGTTCTTATCGAGACCTGCCGAGACCCGGTCGAAAAACATGGGCCGGTACATGTCATGCTGAAGATCCTCTTCACGCGTCCACACGACCTTGACCGGCCCTTTTACATGCTTGGCAATCTCGACCGCACGAATGACGCCGTCCACCTCGAGCCTCCGCCCGAAACCACCGCCGATCAGATGATTGTGCACCACAACCTTGTCAATCGGCAGACCGGCGGCCTCCGCCGCGGCCGCTTGGGCGCGCCCTAATGCCTGACTCCCGACCCAGATCTCACACCCGTCCGCACGTAATTGAACCGTGCAATTCATAGGTTCCATTGCCGCGTGCGCTAAAAATGGAACCCGGTAGATCGCTTCGACCTTGATGGCGGCGTCCGCCATTGCACGCTCGACCTGGCCGATACTCTGCGCAACTACGCCTGGGTTTAGCGTCGCCCCTTCAAGTTCTGCTAGAATGGTGTCCGTATCGAGATTGGCGTGCGGACCATTGTCCCATTCGATCACAAGCGCCTCAAGCCCTTTTTTGGCAGCTCCCATGTGATCCGCCACGACGGCCACGGCGTCCTGAAGTTGTACAATCTGGTGCACACCGTTGACGGCTTTGGCAGCCGCGTCGTCTACACGCCTGACGCGACCGCCAAACACCGGGGACTGCGCAAGCGTTGCGATCTTCACGCCTGGCGGACGTGCGTCAATACCGTAGACCGCCGTCCCATTTACCTTCGCCGGCGTGTCTAGACGCTTCGCCGGGGTGCCGATGAGCTTGAAATCTTCCGGTCGTTTAAGCTGAACGCTTGGGGGGACCGGAATCCGAGCTGCATCAGCAGCAATTTTGCCATACGCGAGACGTTGTCCCGTTATCGCATGAACTACTTCACCTCGTTCAGCTCGACAGGTACCCGGATCGACTTTCCAGCGTTTCGCAGCGGCGGCAACCAGCATGATCCGTGCCGTTGCGCCGGCATGACGAAGCGGTTCCCATGCTCCCCTGATCGCGTTCGAATTGCCGGTCGCCTGGACCCCGAGCAGCGGGTTAGCGTAGAGCTTTTCATTGGGTGGGGCGTGCTCCAATTCGACCTGACTGAGTTCCACCTCCAGCTCTTCGGCAACGAGCATTGGGATGGCCGTGTATGTACCTTGCCCCATTTCAACATAAGGCATCGTCAGGGTAATCTTGCCATCACTCCCGATGCGGACGAATGCGTTTGGCATAAAATCAAGATCAGTGCCCGCTCTGGCTCGGTCGCCCGCGAATGGTAGTATGAGGCTGAGCAGCAAGCCGCCGCTGCTCGCAACACCAGCCTGCAGAAAGGATCGCCGAGAGAGCGCGTTGCCTGCTGGCAATTCATGATGCCCGAAGCGTGAGGACGCCTGCTTATCGACTTCCATGAGTGCATTCCCCTATTTGTTCGCGGCAGCCTGCTTGATGGCCTCGCGAATGCGCGTGTAAGTACCGCATCGGCAAATGTTCCCCGACATCGCGTTGTCGATATCGGCATCCGTGGGATTGGGATTTTTGGCGAGTAGTTCCGCCGCGGACATGATCTGTCCCGACTGGCAGTAGCCGCACTGAACAACCTCGCGATCCAGCCAGGCCTTCTGAATTTTCGCCCCCGCTAACGTCGAACCAATATTCTCGATGGTCACGATCTCCGAAGCGCCGATACTGTCGACGGGTGTGACGCAGGAACGAGTGGCGACGCCATCGATATGCACTGTGCATGCTCCGCAGAGCCCCAATCCACATCCGAATTTCGTGCCTGTCATGCCAAGCAGGTCACGCAGCACCCACAAAAGAGGGGTGTCACTGTCAACATCCACGCTATGGAAATTGCCATTGACTGCGATGGAAAAGGCCATGGTGTGATCTCCCTTTCACTATTGTAGCTGCAAGGCTACCCCCGGCCGGCGACAAGTCCATTGCACGATGGTGTTGCCGATACTTGCGGTCAGTTGGGACAACTTGCTCGAACGCGACTGTCCCGGCACTGGTAGCTAACGATCTTCCCAGGGACGCACGCCTTCAAGGCGATCAACATAAAATAACTGCCGGAGAAACGGATGGGGGGGTTCTGCGGCAAGTTGTGGCCCATATTTCCTGGAATCATCGGTGCTGATATTTGCCGGAGAACAGGCGACGCTCCGATTCTTCCAACTCTAGCTCGCACACAGCTAGTCGAGCCGGTCAGCGCTAGTTGTGGATCAGGATCGCCACGTGGTCCAGATTGTCGAACGCCGCAGCGCAGCGTTCGACCGGTCTGCCACAACAGCCCCTCAAGCCGCCGTAGTATCACTGGCGTCTAAGGCAGCTCCCCATCAATCAGGTGTCGGAAGCTGCTGTACAGCGTGGATTAAAGCGGTAGCGGCTTGCCCGATTGCTCTGCCACAATGTATTCGGCATACCAATCCGGCCATTTCTCGTCTCGCTGTCCGCCATTTCGGCTCTCATGATGACCGTGAGCAGCTGAGGCGCGACGCAACGCATTCGCCAGATCGGAGACGGAAGCGAAGCTCGTTGTGTTTGAATCAACCCGGCCTGGGAATCGTGTGGTGACTTCCTGAAGGAGCCATTCGTTTCCATCCGGGTCATTGAAGGTGGCGTAGGTGAAGTAACTCCGCCGTTCAGGGTCCGGGCCAGCTACAGCTGGTTTTCCGGGACCGGCACGATGGAACACTTCACTCACTGCGACACCTCGAGCTACCAATTCGGCACGAGCTGCTGCCATGTCCGACACAACAAGATAGAGTGGATTTGGCGATCTTGACGATGCAGGCGGGGTCCCCGTACCAAATTGGATCGATGCCGGAGAGCCAGGAGGCGTGAATTGTACGCCCCTAAAATCACCGACGACGAAGTCCCCGTCTAGACGCCAGCCCAAGTCACCATAGAAGCGCTTAGCGCGATCCACGTCTGCAACAGAGATGACGACGACCTCGAGCTTCAAGTCGACGGTTCCTGCGGAGTGTACGATCGCGCTTTGGGAAAAAACCTGGTTCATGACGCTCTCCTTCCTCTTTAATGTTATTGCCATCCGATTGGATGCCATTCACACATCGACTTTCGGCCCACGAAAGTCTATTAAACGATAGTGTCATCGATACCATTGTATCGCTAACTACTGAGAAGCCGATTGCTCTCACACAGATGGGCAATGGCGCGGTCGCAGGGTCGATTCAAAAGCGATAAGGGCAGTGTCAGCTCGTCCGGATAACAAGTCGGGCATAGAACGCCTATCTGGTCGCTTCCGCGTGCGCGATCGCCTTCATCCACTCGCGAACCTAGCGGTCGTCCGGCCTGCTCGCAGCGAACTGTCATGCGCAACAGCCGATGCTTCGTTATCGACGAGATTGTTGTCGCTGACGGCCGCAGCAAGGCACCCAGGACCGAAAGGCTTATGCCGTGGTCGGACCTGGGGGGAGGGTTGAAGACGTACACGCCCGCCGTCCGCTCATCCCGAAGGCATTTTTAGGCGAGCGACGGCTTCGCGCTCGGGGGCGGGCCCTACCTTAAAGGCACCCGGTCCTTCCGCCCCATGATCCCTCCCTGCGGCCGCAGAGACGCGCGCGCAACTAAGTACCAATTGCCTCATGCGCTGGTGCATGCGAACTACCTACCTGGTAGCCTTGAGGTTACCTCTTGCAACAGCCAACTGTTACCCTCCGAATCGTCGAAAGTTGCAAAAGTGAGATAACTTGCCCGCCCCGGATGGAGGCCAAGTGAGCGCGCATGAACGCTAAAGGGGTTGTAGCCGCCGGTTTCATCGTGAAATATCTCACTGACTTCGACGCCCTTCTCTAGCAATTCCACTCGGGTCGTCTGGACGTCAGCAACAACCAGGTGAAGGAATTTGGCGGGGCTTATCCCCGAGGCTGCGGTACTGAGAATGATCGAACACGCGGATCCAGGTGGCGTAAACTGCAGAAGCCGGTATCCGTCTTTCGTCAGATCACCGTCTTCTCTCCACCCGATTGTTTTATAGAACTTTGCGGCCCTCGCGATATCTGTCACCGATAAAACTACAACTTCGAGTCGCATTTCCCCCAGGGCGGGCTCCGCCTTCGGGGATGATCTGGCGCTCAAGGCGTCGTTAGTCAACATTATTTCCTCCTTCATCTGAAAATGGCGGTCACCTAAATTCGTAAGGCGCTCAGCTGATTAAGCTAGCCGCTTTCTATTCGCCCTCGCCGCCTACCGATGGGTAGCCGGTCAGAGTTGCCGGGTGAGAGTGACCAGCCGGTCCGGTCTCAGGAATGACGAAGTTGATTGTCTTTTCCTGGCCTGGAAAAACGGTGTGATCGGGGTCGACAAGCTGTATGCGGACTTTGTGCGGCCCGGGTGGAAAATTTGCGATGTCAACGGTATTTGTATCACTTGCATCGGCCCACCACCACGGAAGATCATCAACGATAACGTGAAGATGTCCGACGCGAGGAGATACATCTTTAGCGGCTGCCCCAAACACTGGAACAATGCGCAAGTTCTCCACCCGATACTGCGCCCAGAACACTCCAAGCTTAAGACCCTCTGGAAGCGGTGGATCAACAATAAGTTTCGGAGGAGGCTCGCTGTTAATCGGCACGTATGGCGAACCGCCGCGAAATTGTTTTGCGGTTTGGTGCGCAGTTGCGTTCCCTGACGCGAAAGCTCCGCAACAGACGATTATCAAGGCTCGGTAGATTTTCATGACGCTCTCCGTTAGTAAGCAGATTTTCTCAGCACAAAACATTTTACGAATTTGCTTCAGCATTTTGAATTATACAAAAGTATTCCCGATACTTAGGTGTGAAGCGTTTCGGCGGGAGCATGAAACCTGCAGCAGAGCTCGGGGATTGCAACCTCGGAGTTTGACGACCCGATCATCGGGACATATAGGGGGCCGAAGCAACTCCGCAGATCAGCCGGAAAGCCCGTTTGACATGGTCCCAGCCAATACTGCGTCGACGATTCTGTTTCGGTCGAAACTGCGGCGTCATGGTGTTCTGAAACGACCATTGTCATCAACACTGCTGGCTGGCGCGTTCGATGATGGTGACGTGGCTCCTCCTGTTGTCCGCGTCGATAATTTAGCCCTGTTAGCGTTGTGATCCTTGATGGACCGGGTTGCATTTGAAGCTTTCGTGGGAGCCGTTCTGCATCAGCTCGCCCAATGACATGTAGCCATTTGACATGCCGATCATGCAGGGGGAGCCGCGACGCTTGGCGATGATGTCGTGTCTGCGCACGACACCCTCACCCGAGATCGAGGTCATCTGCTCTTCAACGTATTAACGATCATAAATCATCTTACCGGTTTGAGGTTCCGCGTCGGAACCCGCGCTGGCCATAGCTCACTGCCTCAACTACTGGCCCGGCGCCGTAAACGCAGTACGGGCCCACCCGCAAGCGGTGCTATCAAAGCGGGTCGCGGCCAGTCACCGCTGCCCGCACCAAAATAGATCGCCGTAAAAAGCTTTGGAAGCCAGTAGTTCAAAGGTGTCGACAACACCTTGGTACAATCGACTTCAAGCCGATTGGCCGGATATTGCCTACACTAGTTTGGCTGTCACAAGCGAAAGGTAACTTTCTCATGGTTGATGCACGGAGGGTAGCGATAATTACGGGCGCATCGCGCGGCATTGGCGCCGCACTCACAAGGGCGTACCGGGAGCGAGATTACCGTGTGGTTGCCACAGCCCGTTCAATTGAGTGGCCGAGCGACGACGACGTTCTGGTAGTGGCCGGAGATGTATCCGACCCCAACACAGCTCAGCGTGTTATTTCCGCGGGAATTGATCATTTCGGGCGGATAGATACGCTCATCAACAATGCCGGTGTCTTCATTTCCAAACCATTCCATCTTTACACCAGCGACGACCTCACGGCGTTGCATGGGGTCAACATCGCTGGATTTTTTCACATCACACAGCTCGCGGCACGCGAGATGGAAAAGAGAAGCAGCGGCCACATCGTGCAGGTTACGACAAGTTTGATCGCGCATCCGACTGCGGCTGTGCCAGCCGCACTCGTTGCGCTTACAAAAGGCGGGTTGAATGCCGCGACCAGATCGCTTGCTGTCGAGTATGCTAGCCGCGGGATCCGAGTGAACGCCGTCTCGCCGGGGGTCATCAAGACCACTATGCACCCAGTCCAGACGCACGAAGCGCTTGGCGCCCTTCACCCGATCGGACGGATGGGTGAAATTGCCGACGTTGTCCAGGCAATACTCTACCTGGAATCGGCTGCGTTCGTGACCGGAGAGATCCTTCATGTAGATGGCGGCCAGAGTGCCGGTCACTAGGAAATCGTTCTGTGAATGCATTTCAGCGAGGAAACAAAATGCCTATCGTTACCATTCAAGTGACCCGCGAGGGGACCAAACCAGGAGCAACGTCGGTTACGGCAGAGGAAAAGGCGGCTCTGATCAAGGGAGCGACTTACCTCCTGCGCGATGTTCTTAACAAGTCTCTGGACTCGACCTTCGTCGTTATCGAAGAGGTCGACACTGAAAATTGGGGCTGGGGAGGCTTGCCTACGCTCGACTATCGCCGCACGCGCGGAGCCATTGGAGGCTAAACCATGCACCCGAACCAAATCAACTCTGGTACTGGGATACTTGTTGGTGATCTCACGTCCACAAGCGAAAAATGTCTCCCTCGGCCGGTGGAAATGCGGTCATGAAACCGTTCAATATCACGCAACTAGCAACACTGTTCGCGGCGTGCTCGCTGATCTGCTTTTCTGGCCAGACCCTGGCACAAAACTTGAAGCGATCGGGTGGCGCCCAGGCGCCGGTTCCAACAGCCGAAACAAAAGCGCAACCAAGTATTCTGTTGACCCACCGCAGCTCAACGTACTGGGAGATAACCCTCAACAATCCGCCACTGAACATAATCGGCCCTGCCGAGGTTCTCGAATTAGCTAGTATCATTGACCAAATTGAAGCGGACCCGAGCGTTAGAGTTGTATTGATCGACAGTGCGGTTCCGGGCTATTTCGTGGCGCACTATGACCTGTTGAAGCCGCTCGAAGATTCTACGGGCATGAAGCCGGGACCTACAGGCATGCACCCAGTGCCTGACCTGATGGTCCGTCTTAGCCGGTTGAAGGCGGTGACGATCGTATCAATTCGCGGCCGGGCGAGTGGGATCGGCAGCGAACTTGCACTTGCAGCAGACATGCGTTTTGCAAGCCGCGAGAAGGCAGTGTTGTCACAATTTGAAGTCGGAGCTGGATTCGTCCCAGGTGGGGGGCCGATGGCGCGTTTGCCCCGCCTGGTCGGCCGTGGCCGCGCACTGGAAATTCTGCTTGGCGCGGATGACTTCAACGGAGAACTGGCTGAGCTTTACGGCTACGTAAATCGGGCCCTCCCCGATTCCGAACTCGACAGTTTTGTCGATGCTTTGGCGAGGCGTATCGATTCATTCGATCAGGAAGCCATTGCTGAGACCAAGACCCTGGCCAATCTCGCCAGCTCGCCGCCAGACGCCGAAATGCAACAGGGATGGGATGCCTTTATTACCTCCGTACAAAGGCCTGCTGCACAAAGCCGAATTAAAGCACTCATTGAACGGGGCTTGCAGCAGCCCGGCGACCTCGAAAGAAATCTCGGTAGTTATACTGTGAAATATCAACGGTAACCATTTCCAGCCATCCGTGCCGCGGCACAGGAGAGCGACTATGAAAATATTAATGGTAATAACGTCTCACGATCAGCTCGGGGCGACGGGCGAGGCAACAGGTTTCTGGCTCGAAGAGTTCGCGGCGCCCTACTACGTGTTCCGCGACGCCGGAGCCGAGATCACTTTGGCATCGCCTAGGGGAGGACAGCCGCCGATCGACCCGAAAAGCGACGATCCGGGCAACCAGTCAGAAGCAATGGCGCGCTTCAAAAATGACCCTGAAACTCAGCGCAAATTGGCGAACACCGAAAAGCTCCGTCATTTGACGGCGGACGGTTTTGATGCGGTCTTTTATCCGGGCGGCCATGGTCCCATGTGGGACCTTGTAAATGACGCGGATTCTATTCGCCTGATTGAGGAATTCTATAACTCGGGCAGGCCTGTTGTCGCGGTATGTCATGCACCGGCTGTCCTGCAAAAGGTGACTTATCGAAACGAGCCCATCATCAAGGGCCTGCGTGTCACCGGCTTCACCAACAGCGAGGAGGAAGCCGTCCACCTAACTGATGTCGTACCCTTCCTGGTGGAAGACGAGTTGAAGCGTCTGGGCGGCATTTATGAAAAAGCTGATGATTGGGCAGATTTCACAGTTGTGGACGGTCGTTTGATCACCGGCCAGAACCCCGCGTCATCTAGCTCGGCCGCCAAGGAATTGCTCAAGCTTCTGGAGGTCCAGCATTCTTTGAATGATGGCAAAGCGCATTCAAGCGTGACGTGAGTGCGCCAATAGCCGAAGCGGCGCCGTTGATCGCAGTTGGAGAGACGGCATCATCCGGCCGGATGCTCATGTGGCGAACGCTCGAGCGATCGACGAAAAGAGCCTTGCACTTTCTGCGCTAACGTGAACGCTCTCGGGGGACAAATAGCTGGTCCAGCAGCACTCTGGGTAAACAGATGATGGCGAGCCTAGTGCTCGCCATCAACCAATGAGCTCTCTGCGCACGGGCTGAATGCAAACGCCGCCAATTGAGCTTCTGGGCGAGCGGCTCGCACCCCATTTCCAAGCTGATCGAACGCCGATCTACGCATATTCGCGACGTGAGAACAGGGATCGAGCATATATCTCTCCAGTTGGGGTGATTGCCTGTTTATTCCGCTCGTTCGCAGACGGCGGAAAGCTTGTTTCCGTCTGGGTCACGCACGTAGCACGCATAAAAATCCGCGTGGTGAGGCCGAAGTCCGGGCTTGCCTTCGTCGGTTCCACCTGAGCCTAGCGCGGCAGCATAAAAAGCATCCACGGCAGCCCGGTCCGGCGCATCGAAAGCCACCATGGAGCCGTTGCCTACCGAGGCGGCCCTCTTGTTAAACGGGGCAGTAATCCAAAGGCGGCTGCGGCTATCGCCTACTGCCGCATACCCAATCTCGAATTCCTCGGCGCTACGGCACACATAGCTGAGGGCGCCGAGCGCTGCGTCATAAAACGCACGAGCGCGCTTAAGGTCCCTTGTACCAAGCGTGATGTACAGAAGCATAGGCTGTTAACCGGAATTACGAGCTACGGAACAGAGTACCTCTCTAAATTTAGCTTGAGATGCAAGGCTTTGTCGTTGTCCCTTGGTAACTTCTCCCCTGAAACCGTTCAGGCATGGCTTTGAGGCATCACAATCCCCGCTTGGATCGGTTGGGCTGGCGTTTCCGAAGGCGCGAGCTTCGCGCCGGCGTTGAGCCCTTGGCCTCTGCCATGCTTTGCTGGCCATATGTGGTTGGAGAGGTTGGCAGATCTAAGAGTAACCATAGCTGACATACCCGGTCTCAGAAGATCCATGTCTGGCTGCCCCGCGTCGAAGCTGATCTTGACCGGGATACGTTGGACTATGTGGGTGAAATTACCGGTCGCGTTATCAGGCGGCAAAAGCGCGAACTGTGCTCCACTCGCCGGCGAGAGGCTTTCAACGCGGCCGGTGAAACTCCTGTTGGGAACGCCATCAACTAGGATTTCTACAATATCCCCTATCCTCAATGCGGCAATCTGCGTCTCCTTAAAATTGGCTACGACCCAGACGGTTCGAGGCACGACCGGGATGAGCAGAGTACCCGCTCGGACATACTGGCCGACCCTAGCCTGGCGTTCACCGACCCAGCCGTCGGCCGGTGACCTCACGAGGGTACTTCCCAGTTCAATTTCTGCCAGTGTCAGATCTGCAGTCGCCGCGGCGATGTCGGCTTCGAGCTGAGGGCGTTGGGTTTGGACCACGCTCATCTGCTGCCGAGCTGCGGCCAGGTTTGCTTGGGCTTCGGCAATCTTGGAGCGGGCTCGGAGATCATCCGCCTCGGCCTGGTCCCTTATAGACAGCGAAGTCCAACCACCTTTGTTCAATTCTCGAGTTCTGGCGAAATTGCGCGCAGCCCTATTCGCCTCGGCTTCCGCCCCCTGCAAAGAGGCGATCGCCTGTGCAATAACGGCTGCCTGCAAGTCGATCCTGCTGGTGAGGTTTGCCAATAGAGCGCGACGCGTAGCAAGCCCTGCGGTAGCTTGATCGACCTTGGCGCGATAATCGGCGTCATCGATCCGGAACAGGACCTCCCCAGCTTTCACCGCTTGATTGTCGCGTACGGCGACTGCCGCAATGTACCCGCTGATCTTGGGACTAACGGGCGTGATATCACCACGCACATAAGCGTTGTCGGTCGAGGTTGAACTCAGTGCCATAATCCATCGTCCGGGGGCTATCGACGTGGATGCCAGGGCGAAAACCGCTCCAGTTACGACAAGGCTGGTTAGCCCAGCACTCAACAGCTTCATGGGACTTCTCCTATGGCGGCTCGCACGGACCGCAAAGGTGGCGACCGGCCAATAGCGGTGATTCCCATTGCGCCAATCAGCAACACGACGACTACCACAAGGAAGCCGTCATTGAACGCCAGGACCCATGCCTCGCGCCGTACGATCGAGGCCAAGAGTGCGGCCGCTCTTGCGGCGGCGCTGCTGTCATCGACCAGCCGATTTGAAAAGACTGCAGTGATAGTGGCAAGGCGATCAACATCAAGCCGGTTGTAGAGCGATACGTACTCTGTGATTATGTTGGAGTGAAACTTTTCGCGCTCAGTTACAAAATGGGAGACCAGAGCGACGCCAAGGGTGGTGCCTCCGAGCGTCGCTATGTTGAAAGCAAGCGAGGCTGTTGGAAGGTCAGCAGGCTTCAACGAAGTCGCGCCGACGACCAAGGCTGGGGCTAGGAACATGATCTGGCCTGTCGCGAAGATGATAAGTGTCGCACGCAGCTGCTCGGTCGCAACCAGAGCCGTACCAGGAACGACCAAAGACGTACCGATGACGCAGAGCCCCAAACCAAGCCCCATGACTACTCGCATGTCGAGACGCTGCATGAGCCACCAGACCAGCGGTAGCGCAATAAGTTGCGGTATCGCAGCCCACAGAAACAATACAGCTAGTTCGACCGGTCGATAGCCTTGCACAACCGCAAGGAACTGCGGAACCAAGTAGGCGGTAACTACCAGGCCAGCACGAAACACCAGATTTAGCGCAATCGGGATACCCAATTTGCGCGACGCAATAAGCCGAGGGGAAATGATCGGTGCGGGCGAAAATCGCACAAGGAACAGAAACCCCGCCCAAGCGCCAAGGGAAAGCGCCGTGCTCCAGGCTATGAAATCGTCTTCAAACCAGAAACGCCGCGTGCCTTGACTAAGGACAAGCATTGTCGTGGTGAGCGCCACTGACAGCAACACTACAGCGACCCAGTCGGTCCTGAGGGCCGACCAATCAAGGTCAGTCTGACGCGGTACCCACGCCCAGGCCGCGAGGGCTAGAGTCGCGCCGAAACCGGCTTGAATCAGAAACAGCATTTGCCAGCCCAGGCTGTCTTCGGCGAAGCCCGCGATGACCGGACCCATCGAGCCAGGAAACAAAAGCACGAATGCGAGCATCGTCAGGCCGAAAGGAAGCCGTGGTCCCCCAGTGACAATGAACACGGCAACGAAAGCGGCGGGACCGAACCCGCCCGCCGCGAAGCCCTGGAGTGTGCGAAGCGCGATCATCACTCGGATGTCTGGGGCTGCGGCACAACCTAAGGCGGCTATCATGAAGATACAGGCGCTCATCGTTAGAAAGCGGCCGATACTGAGAAACCTGATGAGTGGGCCGGAGAAAACAATGCCTGCGAAAGTGGCCATCGTGTAGACCGTGAGGATCCAAGATGCCTCGTCAGGCGTGGAAAAGAGGCCTCCCTGTATGTCGGCCACGTTGGCCGATGGAAACTGAGCTGACAGCCCTATGAGCAGCGATCCCGCGAGCCCGGTTGCAAGAAACAGAACCTTGCTTGGCGTCAGGGCATTTGTCGTGATCACTGCGTCAACTCCTCGATCCAGGGACGAGGACAGAATTGCGTTGGCGATTAACGGTGAATGGACGGATCAGATTGCCAGCGCCCGACGCCCGCAATGCTCCGCCGAGCAGCCCGATGACGCCAATGGCAGCCGTCTCGGCAATCACGTCGCGCCGTTTTGGCGTTGATGAATTCTCTGACATGTACATCCTCACTGTCGTCGGTCGCAGGCCGTTTGTGGCGGTCGGAGAGCGGGCCGGCAAAACAGCCCGCTCGCTTCAAATCTCTTGTCGTAGCGGCCGAAACCCTGCCCTAAGCTCGCCAGAAAATAGAAGCGGCTGCTCCCAGGCCGCAAAGTGGCCTCCCCTATCGACCTTGTTGTAGTAGATCAGCTTGGGATAAGCTCGTTCAGTCCAACTCCTTGGGGCTTGGTATTGCTCTCCAGGGAAAACCGTTACGGCCACGGGAATGGAAACGCCCTTAGCGTTGAAAAAGCCGCCCCTGTATTCCCAATAGAGGCGCGACGCAGAGACGCCCGTGTTCGTGAACCAATAAAGCGAGATGTTGTCGAGGATTTCATCCCGCGTCAGTTCGCCATTGACGCTCGTTGTGCGGTCCAGAGCGGAAGCGATTGCTGCAGCCGGCTGGCCACCAGCATCATTGTGGTCAAGGAGCCATGCCGCGAGGCCCACCGGCGAATCCGCGATGCTATACAGAGTTTGCGGGCGCGACGCCATCATCCGCGCATAGGCAACCTGCTTGAAAGTCGCGACAAGCTGATCGTACGCGCGGCCTTCGTCAGTCGCTAGAATAGACGGCGGCGGGCCTCCGGCCTGAGCCGCCTTGTCAATCTCCTCTGGAACAGTGGCAGGCATGTTGGTGTGGATCCCAAGCAATCCGGTAGGCGCCTGCAAACCCATTTGGTCGACAACAAAAGCGCCCCAGTCGCCGCCTTGGGCGACATAGCGGGAGTATCCGAGGCGCTTCATCAATTCCGCCCAGGCCCGGCCCATACGCTCAGGACCCCAGCCGGTCGTGGTCGGCTTGCCTGAAAAACCGTATCCCGGCATGGAGGGGATCACCACATCAAAAGCGTCGGATGCGCTCGCGCCATATGCCGTTGGATTTGTCAGCGGATCAATGATCTTCAGTTGCTCGATGATCGACCCCGGCCACCCGTGGGTGACGATCAGCGGCAAGGCGTTTCTATGCTTCGAACGGACGTGAATGAAGTGGATGTCCAACCCGTCAATCTCGGTGATGAATTGCGGGTAGCCGTTGAGCTTGGCCTCACCTTTGCGCCAGTCGTAATCTGTCCCCCAATAGCGCGCGAGCTTCTGAATAGTGACGAGCTGAACACCCTGCGAAGAATCAGGAACCGTCTCACGATCGGGCCACCGCGTCGCCGCTATCCGTTGACGAAGCTGAGTGATCTCCCTTTGCGGGATGTCGACACTGAATGGACGGATGGAATCGTTGGCACCCGCCGCACGAAGCGCTCCCGGCAACAGGCTGAGCGCTCCCATAGCGGCAGTTGCTACAAGCACTTCGCGTCGTGTGGCGACGATCGGTTTTGATGACATAACAGGCTCCTCTGTCTACTTGGCCCAGTGTTGGTACTAGTTAAAGATCCACTTCCAACGAGCGAAAATCTATTGCACGTTAGTATCGGCGATGCGTGTGCGGTGAGAAAAGCGAGTGACATCGTCGGTGCTCATAAGTATAAGGGGACAGAATTGGCACGAAATCGCGGGCTGTACGAAGCGCCTGCACAGCCGACCGATAACGGGACTGAGGGACACGACTACGGCATGGCAATGATCAGTGATATCAAGTCGGCACCGTAGACTGCCCGTCACAAGAAGCCACTTCTGGTGGACTGAATTGGCATGGTGCCTGCACCATCTTGGTTGCGGCTCTCTAACTGGCTTAATCAGAACGCAATTTCAACAGTGAGACTCGATTCAACAACATCTTCGCTTCAAGACGTGTCCTCACGCAGCCCGATCCATGTAAAATTGTCGGCGACTGGGCGGCCGCAATTTGGCCCACATATTTACCAGTTCAGGAAGAGACCTAGCCATCATTTTCCGCATTACTTTTCCTCGATGGGCCTTCACTGTGATTTCACTGATCCCAAGCTCGAAGCCGATTTGTTTGTTCAACAGACCAGATACCACCAACTCCAGGACATCTCGCTCTCGACAACTAAGGCTTTTGTGGCGCTCTTCCAATTCACGTAGCTCTAAGTTGAGCGTGGAGATGATCCCGCTACGCTCGAGCGCCTGTTCAATCGCAGGCAATAGGACGTCTTCTGAAAACGGCTTAATGAGGAATTCAACCGCGCCAGCTTTAATGGCCCTGACTGTCGTCGACACGTCGCTGTGCTCCGCCATAAACACTATCGTGGTTTCCGCCCGATCTTTGGAGACAAGCTTCTGTAACTCGAGCCCATTCAGATCCGGAAGATGCATGTCAAGTATAAGGCAGCTGGGCCCGCGGGGGCGCTCACAGCTTAGAAAGTCTCGGGCAGACCCGTAGGACTGCGGCAGCCACCCCGCAGAATGAATCACCGACTCCAATGATGCACGCGTACGGCAATCATTGTCTACGACGAACACAACCGGCATATCGCAAAAAGTGGCCGGATTCGTTCTGAGTTCTTGTCGTCTCGAGCAGTGAACATGCATGACGTGATCTCCTTGCAAATTTGCTATCCCTGAAGCCGGCGGGGCGCGATATCCCGTCTGGGTAGATCGTCCTTCAAACACGGCGCCAGCTTAGAATCTCCTGGCGGCATCAACTGCTGCTCGAGTCCCAACCTCGGCCTCCGAAGCATGGTACTGAAAGCTTCTTTCGAATTGGCCCAGATGAAGGCCTCTTGCGCGCAGGCATAGCCCAGCAGGGTGGTAACTGCGGCGCGCGCCGCTCCTTTCACGCCACAGCTCAACCTCGATGGCGCAGTGGTTCAGTTCGACCATCCGAGACATCAGCCGACAAAACCAGCATTCGGGCCAGCGCTCGCCTATTCGTGCACATATCGTCTGGCCTCGCGGACCGCCTGACAGGCGGTTCAAAGCTCGCGATAAATTAGCAAAGATGGTCATTAACAACTCCTAATCATCAGACACCAAGGGCAGCATGGTCGCTCTATTCCCACGCCAAGCCCGATTGCGAAGCCGAGGATTGCTTTTCGGCTTGGTAATTAGCTATAGGTTTCTAAAACAGCGAAGGTCTGATTTCTATACTTTTTGCCAAGTATATCTGTCTCTCCGCAATAGACCGGCATATAGAATATGCCGTTTAACCACTCAGCTCTTTGTTCATTCTTACATGCGTTAGCACGGATGGTATTTTATCTTGTCCGCTATTGTACAAACTTTATCAAAAACGTTCTACTAAGGCATTCAAGCAAATTTCAGAGCAATGCGCTCGTTAGAAAATGCTGACAGCCGTTAATCTTCATGAGAAGATGCGAGCTCCTAGCGGTTCGGCCCGAGGGGGGAGCCCACGGCAATGCGCGACTAGGTTCCTCTGCCGTGAAAAATCTTCAGCGGTTGAGGCGTCTAGTGCGTGGACTGCGATTGCATTTCGATGGCCAGGGCCGGCTCGTAGGGAGATCTGACGATGATAATGGCGCCTGTGGTTCCACCTCGGCAGGTGATATCATTCGGGCCGTTCAGCTTGGTTTTAGGCGAACGCCGTCTGATGAAAAATGGCAAGCCGGTTGAACTTGGTGCCCGCACGTTCGACACGCTGGCTGCCTTAGTGTCGCACCCAAACGAGGTGGTGAGCAAGCGGGACCTGATGAGGCAGATCTGGCCTGATGTCACCGTTGACGAAGGTAGCTTGCGGTTTCACATCGCGGCTGTTCGCAAGGCCCTGGGTGATGGGACGGGCGACGCGCGCTATATCGCCACCGTCGCTGGCCGGGGGTACAGTTTCATCGCTGCGAGCTCAGTCTCGACCGACACGATTGGCAACAGCGAAAAGATCGCCCTGCCCTTCGATGTCGCTACCTTTCTGCCGGCACGGCTACTGACGATGGTTGGACGGGAAGATGGCCTGCTCACACTTTCAAACGAAATCACCGCCTCCCGCTTCGTGACTATCGTAGGCCCAGGGGGAGTGGGAAAAACAACGGTGGCCGTTGCCGTTGCACACCATCTGCTGGAGGCATTTTCAGGCGCAGTGCTTTTCGTTGACCTCGGAATGCTCAGGGATCCGGACATGGTCCCCAGTTTTCTAGCCTCTATGCTGGGACTTGCAGTCCAGACAAACGACCCCACGCTTGGAGTGACCGCCTATCTTCGGGACAAACGGGTCCTTTTGGTCCTCGACAACTGCGAGCATGTGATTGAAGCAACGGCGAACCTGGCAGCGAGGATCTTCCTTGCTGCCCCGCAAGTTCACATCCTGGCAACCAGCCGTGAACCTCTCAGGGTTGACGGCGAGCAAGTTCACAGATTGTCATCGCTTTCGTTTCCACCAGCGGAACACCAACCGACAGCTGCGGAGGCGTTGACGTTTCCCGCCATTCAACTGTTCGTAGATCGGGTAGCTGCTGGTGGTGCGCAGCTCAACCTCAGTGATGCTGATGCTGTCATTGTAGCCAACATCTGCCGCAGGCTCGATGGCATGTCACTTGCTATTGAGCTGGCAGCCGGACGGGTGGCCGGCTACGGCCTGCAGCAGACTGCACAGTTGCTCGATGAACACCTCACATTGCTATGGCCTGGCAAACGCACAGCACCGCCACGGCAAAAAACGCTGCGAGCGACGTTGGACTGGAGTTTTGAACTTCTTTCCGAACCGGAGCGGATCGTGCTTTGCCGACTTGCCGTTTTCGTAGGGCATTTCAGCCTGGAAGCAGCACGGGCTATCGTGACCAGCGACAAGGTGGATGAAGCTTCAGTCTTGCTTGCAATTGATAGCCTCGTATCGAAGTCAATGGTCGCTATCGCGCGTGTAGGCCCAACGGTACGTTACCGGCTCTTGGACGTCACCCGCACCTACGCGCTTGAGATCAAAATTTCGGACTTTGACCTTCGCGATCTGGCTGCTCGGCACGCTGCTTATTATCAGAAATTGTTGGAGCAAACGGGGACTGAGTGGCAAACCCGTATGGGAACGCCCGAAGGCGCATCCCACGTTTCGGACATAAACAATGCCAGGATGGCCCTGGAGTGGTGTTTCGGTGTGGACGGGGACCCGGCTATCGGCTGCCAGCTTGCCATTGCTGCCGCGCCAATCTTTCTGGGTATGTCCCTTTTAGCCGAATGCCATCGCTGGTGTGCACGAGCGCTTTTCGCGCTTACTTCTTCAAGACGTTTGGGGGGCAAAGACGAAATGTATCTCCAGGCGGCTATGGGAACGTCGCTAATGTATACGACTGGGAACAACGATGCTGCCGAGCAAGCTTTGCGTAGGAGTCTTTCAATAGCCGAGGGAATTGGCGATGAATTGAACCAGCTACGACTTCTTGGCATGTTGTACTCATTCCGCTTGCGCGTGGGCGACTTTAGAACAAATCTGCAGTATGCCGAACGCGTTTTCCTCCTATGTCCAAACATACAAGATCCGGCCGCGACCGCCTTAGCCTATTCCTTGTCCGGGACCTCCCATCATTTCAATGGCAACCTTCGGGAAGCCAATACGGCGCTCGAGATGGCTATAAAAAACAGTGAAATTGCGCTGCCGAGGACTCCAGAATATCCCGGCTTTGACCTGCGCAGCTGGGACGATTGGGTATCGCTCACGCTTGCACGGACACTTTGGATCCAAGGCCAATCGACCCGAGCCGTAGAGATGGCGATTAAGACTGTTAGGGACACAGCGCGTATGGGCCATCCGGTCAGAATATCCGTTTCCTTGACGTGGGCCATTTCGGTTCTCCTTTGGAACGGCGATCTAGACCTAGCTGATGAGTATACTGACTGGCTCACCTCGCAAGCAGAGGCGCATTCTCTCACACCATACCTTGCGGTTGGCCGCGGCTACAAAGGCGAATTAGCCCTGCGTCGCGGCGACGCAAAGGGCGGCGTCGAAAACATAAGGAAGTGCCTGGAGGAGTTTCAAACAACCCATTATAGCATCCTAACCACACCCTTTCGGATCACTCTCATTCAAGGGCTTTTAGCAATGGCTGAGCCATCGCAGAGTTTGAAAGTGGTCGACGATACAATCGAGCGGGTGCAGGCAAACGGAGACCTATTGTACATGCCTGAGCTGCTAAGGTTGAAGGGCACAATTCTCCTCACCCTGCCGGAACAGCAGAACCAGGCGGAGAGCTTCTTTAACGATTCGCTCAACTTTTCCAGAACTCAAGGCGCGCTCGCATGGGAGTTGCGCACTGCCATTGATTTGGCCAATCTGTGGGCCACACAAGGCAACCGCCGGAAAGCCGCAACGCTTATTCAGTCTGTTTATGACAAATTTCCCCACGGTTGCTTCACAGCCGATCTGAAGGTAGCCGAAAGCTTGCTGAAGATTTCGGGTTGATTCAGTCATCTTTGCCCCAATGTTAAGGTTGAGAGCAGCTTCGAATCCTCGGGCACCAGCGGATCACGACGACTGTCTCGGTCCCGTTGGCGAGTTCGACAGCTTTATTCCGCCTGGCTTCCGCCTCTGAATTCGGGTCCCTCCGATGGCTTCAACGCTTTCCACGTTTGCCCCGAAGGCCTCGTCAATCTCGGCGGCGTGAACTAGCGTGACATCGAGGCAGCACGCACCGAGCTCGCCGGGCGCGGGGTCGAGATCACCAAAGTATTCCCAGGCTCGATAAATGGCCCGGCTCCGAACCGGGCAAGCTATGGTTCACCCGCTTCATTCAGCAATCCGGATGGCAACCGGTAGCTGCTCCAAGAGGTTATCCTCACGCCAGGGCGCGTCGATACAGACGTCACAACGTTCACGTCGCCAGACTAGCTTGCGGCCGCGTGACGCCGTTGCGCATGGCGAGCATGAGAAGCGAAACGGCGGTCAGCGCGATGAGAACTGGCCCGCTGACTGGGAGTCGCCGTACAACGCTCGACGCGCGACATGAGTGTGATCGCTGCCTGCATGCAGGCAGCCGAAATCGCAACCGCCAAACCCAGAGACGCGCCAAGTTTCAGCTCCCAACCCAAGTTAGTCGATAGCATCGCGAATACAATGCTTGGGCATCCTCCGACCTAGCGCGTAGATCATTTTACGACTCCCTGCGATACAAAGGTATCGCCGACACCAACGTACCATATCATCCAAAAGATTACTGAGGCCATCTGCATATCTCATCTGACACTCGTCAGATGCTTTGGGCGCCACGTCATTGCGTCGAGGCGAAAACCAGGAGAGGAATTACACAATGAACATCAAAGCAATTGGTATCGGTGCACTTGCGATTTTCGCCGTCGGCGGCACAGCCCTCGCCGGCGCACTCGATGTCGTCGACAACTTGGCGCCCTTCTATACCGATGCGTCGATGAAGACCATGAAGCCGATGCCGGAATTCAAGGCCGCCTTTATGGCCATGCCGCAGAACAAGCGGGACATGATGAAGAAGGAGTGCAACGACGCGGCGATGAGCAAGCCCTACGCCGAGTTCTGCGCCAACGTGAATGCCCTCGGCGGAATGAAATAGTCTCCGCTCCTTGGCCGGAGACGCCCCAAAAATGGTGGCGGGCAAGCCCGCCATCACTCGATCTCTAATTTTCCGCTGGCCATCGCAAAGGCCAGCTTCAACGATGCCGGTCGGCGGCCTCGGCGGCTCCCTCCCCCGCCGCGCATGATGGTCTTGACCGGCATCGGCCTTCTTTCGCTCACAGCACTTTCTCGACGGCCTTGCCAGGAAACAAAACGACACAGAGGAGTGGACAATGGACAAGATCCAAGATTCAGAAGGTATTAATCAGGATCGGCGCCGACTTCTAGCCGCAGTCACGACGGGCGTCGTGGTTGCTGGCGCGGCAATGCTGCTCCCGTCACCGCTGGGTGCGGCAACCTCCAATGACGCCATCCATCCCTTCCACATTCACGTTCCGGAAAAGGAACTCGTCGACCTTCGCCGGCGACTTGCTGCCACGCGGTGGCCCGACAAGGAGACCGTGACGGATCAGTCGCAAGGTGCTCAGTTGGCCAAGCTGCGGGGACTGGTTCAGTACTGGGGCACCGACTACGACTGGCGCAAGGTCGAGGCGAAGCTGAATGCATTGCCGCAGTTCATCACCAATATCGATGGGACCGATATTCACTTCATTCACGTGCGTTCCCCTCACAAGAATGCGCTTCCCCTCATCATCTCGCACGGTTGGCCCGGATCCATAATCGAGCAACTCAAGATCATCGGCTCGCTTACGAATCCGACCGAGCATGGAGGCCGCGCCGAGGAAGCCTTCGACGTTGTCATCCCCTCATTGCCGGGCTTTGGCTTCTCGGGCAGACCGACCGGCACCGGGTGGGACCCCGACCATATTGCGCGAGCATGGACCGCGCTTATGAACCGCCTCGGTTACACAAACTACGTCGCCCAGGGCGGCGATTGGGGGAGCGCAATCTGCAACTCGATGGCGCGTCAGGCGGCCTCCGGATTGCGCGGCATTCACATCAATCTTCCGGCAACGGTACCGCCGGAAGCAGCCGCGGCCCTCGGCGGTGCGCCGTTGCCGGCGGGCGTTTCCGAAAAGGAACGCTCGGTCATCGAAGCGCTCATGATGTCCGGCAAGAACGGCAACCTGGCATATTTCACCATGATGTCGGCGCGGCCGCAGACAGTGGGCTATGGCATGACGGATTCTCCAGTCGGCCTCGCGGCGTGGATTCTCGTTCATCCTGGCTTCTCGCACTGGTCGTACGGTGCCGATCTCGAAAACTCGCCGACGAAAGACGACGTGCTGGACAACATCACGCTCTACTGGCTCACGAACACCGGGGCCTCGTCGGCGCGGCTGTATTGGGAGAACCCCGCTCATGGAAGCATAATTTTCGCGGCCGCGCAGAAGACGTCCGAGATATCGCTTCCGGTCGCCATCACTGTGTTTCCCGAGGACGTCTATAAGCCGCCCGAGACATGGGCGCGCCGTGCCTACCCCAATCTGACCTACTTCCACGAAGTCGACAGGGGCGGACATTTTGCAGCGTGGGAGCAGCCAGAGCTATTCAGTGTCGAGCTCCGCGCGGCATTTCGGGACTTCCGCCAGGCCTGACTATCTCCACCGTATCTCATCCCGCCGAACATTCGGCCGGATCAGCCACACAGACTTGTAGGAGGCCGACATGAAGGCAAGGCAGATTGGGGCGATCATACTGATTGCTGGAAGCGGTGTCGTGTTCAACGCAACTTGGGCGCAACAGACGAAACAAATGCCAGGAATAAAGCGTACGGACCTGCAGAGGCATGATCTCAGCATTCCGGGTCAGGAGGCCATCCAGACACGTGTGGACTTCGCGCCCGGTGCGGCGTTCCCCGGGCACAGGCATCCCGGTGAAGAGATAGTCTATGTCCTCGCAGGGTCGATAGAATACGAGGTCGAGGGCCAGCGGCCGCAAATCATCAATACCGGCGGCGTGCCATTTATTCCCGCCATGGTGCCCCATGCCGCGAAGAATGTCGGCACCGTCAACGCGGCTGGGGTCGGAACCTATGTCGTCGAGAAAGGCAAGCCGCTCGTCGAATTGGTGAAGTGAGATTCGGAGGTCACAGTCAGACCACGGAAGGAGTTTCCGCATGAAGACGAACCAGTTGTTGGCCTCGTTCGTGTTCATCACCGCGATCGGCCTGCCGAACAGCAGCTTTGGAGCAGAGGCCAAGGAGCTATCGATGACATACAAAGGATCGCAAGGTTCATCTGTCCATGCCTCGATTCTCGGCTGGATTGCCGACCAATCGGAGTTGTCCTCTATTGAGCGAGCCAATGAGTGGCTCAATTCGGCGCCACTGACGCCGGAAGCGCTTCGCGGGAAAGTCGTCCTTGTCAGTTTCTGGACCTACACCTGCATCAACTGGATGCGCGTGCAGCCCTACCTTCGCGCCTGGGCGGAAAAGTACAAGGGCCAAGGCCTGGTTGTGATAGGCGTCCACTCGCCGGAATTCCGATTTGAGAAGAACATCGATAACGTCCGCCGCGAGGTGAAAGCGCTTGGCGTCGACTATCCTGTCGCCGTTGACAGCGAGGGAGCAATCTGGAGCGGGTTCAACAACAATTATTGGCCTGCGTTTTATTTCATCGATGCGCAGGGAAGGGTCCGCGATCAACATTTCGGTGAGGGTTCTTACGAACAGTCCGAGACGATCATTCAGCGGTTGCTGGCAGAGGCCGGAGCCGAGCGAGTGAGCAGTGACCTGGTGTCGGTCGATGCGCAGGGCCTCGAAGCCGCTGCCGACAGAGCCAATCTGAAATCTCCGGAGAACTACGTCGGCTACAAACGTACCCAGGGCTTTGCATCCCTGGGCGGCGCAATTCGCAACGAGCCGCATCTCTATGAAGCGCCGGCACAGTTGCTCCTGAACGAATGGGCGCTGTCGGGCGACTGGATAATCGGAAGCGACGGCGTCTCGGTGAAAAAGGCCAATGGCCGCATCACATATCGATTCCACGCCCGCGATCTTCATCTTGTCATGGGGCCGGCAATGCCGGGAACATCCGTGAAATTCCGTGTCCTGATCGATGGTCTGCCACCGGGTGGCGCTCACGGATTGGACGTTGACGAAAAGGGCAACGGCACGGTGAGCGAACAACGCCTGTTCCAGCTGATCCGGCAACAGGGGCCAATCGTAGATCGCCAATTCCAGATCGAATTTCTGGCCCCTGGCGTCGAGGTTTTCTGCTTCACGTTTGGCTGATTCACAGACCGACCTGCGCGCCGGTCGCGACGCGTGACCGAGCCAAGCAGAACGAGACCTGCTCGAGTCCTGCTGCGCGGCAGCTTCGAACCTGTCTTCAACCCCTCAGTGTTACCAGGAAAGGGAATACAGTGAGCACCATCGTCAAAGCCGCCGCCGTGCAGGTCAGCCCAGTGCTGTATAGCCGGGATGGCACCATCGAAAAGGTCGTCAGGAAGATCCGCGAGTTAGGCGAACAGGGCGTCCAGTTCGCCACCTTCCCCGAGACGATCATCCCCTACTACCCGTATTTTTCGTTCATCCAGGCGCCTGTGCAGAACATCATGGGATCCGAGCGGCAGAAATTGCTCGATCAATCCGTGACGGTGCCGTCTCCGGCTGTCGATGC
Source organism: Mesorhizobium sp. M0676 (assembly GCF_040320535.1). Lineage (NCBI taxonomy): Bacteria > Pseudomonadati > Pseudomonadota > Alphaproteobacteria > Hyphomicrobiales > Phyllobacteriaceae > Mesorhizobium > Mesorhizobium sp. M0676. The sequence continues at coordinate 22,434 of NZ_JAMYPU010000021.1, read as the reverse complement.
CATAGGCGAAGCTGCCCGAGCGGCAGGAATTGTCGTCTCGATCGGCGTTAACGAGCGCGACGGCGGAACCGTTTACAACACGCAGCTTCTGTTCGATGCCGACGGCAAATTGATCCAGCGACGCCGCAAGATTTCGCCCACCTATCATGAGCGAATGATCTGGGGCCAGGGCGATGGTTCCGGATTGCGCGCCGTCGACAGCGCCGTCGGCCGCATCGGACAGCTTGCCTGCTGGGAGCACTACAACCCCCTGGCGCGGTACGCGATGATGGCTGACGGCGAGCAGATTCACTCAGCGATGTATCCAGGCTCCATTTTCGGAGAGCTGTTTTCCGAGCAGACGCAAATCAACATCCGTCAGCATGCGTTGGAGTCAGCCTGCTTCGTCGTCTGCGCTACCGCCTGGCTCGATGCTGATCAGCAAGCGCAGATCGTCAATGACACCGGGGGCAGCATCGGTGCGATCTCTGGCGGCTGTTTCACTGCGATCGTGGCACCTGACGGGAGTCTGTTCGCAGAACCACTCCGATCAGGCGAAGGAGTGGTTATTGCAGATCTCGACTTCATGCTGATCGACAAGCGAAAGCGGCTGATGGATTCACGCGGCCATTACAGCAGGCCGGAGCTGCTAAGCCTGCTGATCGATCGTACGACCACCGCCCACGTTCATCAGCGCGCTTCCCATCAGGAGTCGGACGCGGAGCAAATGTTTAAGTCTTTAGAGCACGACGATCAACGACGTCTGCTGAAGCCGGCTGCCGAGTGATCGCCCAAATGTCACGGACGGGCGCGCGCACGGTAGCAATGGAAATTCCCTTCCGGAGAACAACATGGCCCAGACGATCTCCCAAACTCGCACCTCACAGATGATTGTGGTTGAGCATGTCATGCCTCGTCAAACAGATCGTTCGAACAGATGCGAGAGAAACTCAAGAGCAGCTGCCGACAGTCGACCTCGGTATAATTGCCGCGCTACGCAGCGGTGATCAGAAATACGTCACGGACTACGAAGAGAACGGATTTTCGACTCCCGCGGCCATGGTGCGTTGTGCAGATCGATGACCGAAAATGCCATGCCGTGCGGTATGAGATCGGCAACCCCGTTACTGCTGCAAAGATGACCCATCATGAGGTTTCCGCTGCCCTCTACGCGCCACTACGTGTTCTGCTCGAGGACGTGCTAGGTCGGGGAGCTTTTGAATAGGACAGGCCCTCGACCTTGGTATGACGATGAGCGTGCCCGAAGTCGCGCGCTATCTCGACGCCGCCCTGGAAGCGGTCCTGCGCAAGGCTGCCGAGTAGAGGGCAAAATAGGTGTGATGTGCGCACTCCAGCCCCCAAACTGCCGCATCAACTGCCGGCAACATCAATGATCGCCTGCGCGAACGCCTCGGGGGCCTCTTGCGGCAAATTGTGCCCAATCCCGCTCCCGACAACACGGTGTGAATATTTGTTCCAGAACATTTTGGCGTACGCACTTGCCTCTTGATGGGGAGCCCCATTGGCGTCTCCTTCGAGGGTGATCGTCGGCACGTCGATCAGGGGTGCCTGGGCAAGTCGTTGCTCGAATTCGTCATACGGAGGCTCACCATTGGCGAGGCCAAGCCGCCAGCGGTAGTTGTGCATCACGATATCGACGTGATCTGGATTGTCGAAGGCAATTGCGCTGCGTTCAAAGGTGGCATCATCGAAGCTCCATCGCGGCGAGGCCGTCTGCCATATCAGCCTGGCGAACTCGCGCCTGTTCTTCTCGTAGCCGGAGCGACCGCGTTCGGTGGCGAAGTAAAATTGATACCACCATGCCAGCTCGGCCTTCGGGGGCAGCGGCTGCATGCCCAGCTGCTGGTTTCCGATCAGATAACCGCTCACCGATACCATGGCCTTGCAACGTTCCGGCCACAGCGCAGCAACAATGTTTGCCGTGCGCGCGCCCCAGTCGCAGCCGCCGATCGTGGCTCTTTCGATCTTCAGAGCATCCATCAAGGCGATGAAGTCGACAGCGAACGCCGACTGTTGACCATTGCGCACCGTCTCGTTCGAACGGAAGCGAGTCGTCCCGTAGCCGCGTTGGTAAGGAACGATCACTCGATACCCCTTCGCTGCAAGCAAGGGAGCGACGTCGACGTAGGTGTGGATGTCGTATGGCCATCCGTGAAGCAAAACGACTGGCTTGCCGTCGGCCGGCCCCAACTCGGCATATCCAACGTTCAGTTGCCCAGCGTCGATCTGCCTGAGCTGGCCAAACGATTTCAGCGGGCCAGGCTTCGCCTTAGCCGTATCGAGGCTATCAGCGCTTGCTTTCATCTCCGCGCCAAGCTCGAAGGCGGTGAATGTCATTGCCGCGACGCCGATAAGGCGGCGACGATGGTGATCGATTGTGTCGGAAGGATCGTTCCTTGGCATGATCAAACTCCTGTGATTCTGGCGGGAGGGCCGGCGCAATTCAGCGCCGTGAGGTCAAGGCTGATGACCCCAAAGCGGTCAGCACTAGCTGAAGGAGGAGTTGCCATGGTGCGGGACCTCTTGGCGACGATCCAGAGACCATCCGGGTGGCCGCGGCAGCAGACGAGGCGGCGAGAAAGAATTCTATCATGGTGCCCTTCAAATCCGTTCTACCCTTTCGAGCTGTACCGACAGATTGGCCGACTTGATGCGCAAATCTATTGCACGAAGGTGTCGCCGAGACCTTGGCGTTGGTGGTGCAGAGACCTTTGTCAGGGCACGGCACTCTCGTTCAGGCGGAAAATTGGAATAGGTGAAAAAAGTATGCGTGACGGACCCGGGAGCAAACCGCTCAGTCCGAAGAAATGGCAGCGAATAATCCATGAACCTTACCAGTCGTCTCGTGGCCATACGAGGAAGAGCTGCCGTGCGCTTTCATGATTTGCCGCGACCAGGGGCAGCAGCACGCGAAAACACCAAGGCGATCCAGACGCCTCCCTCGGCGCTGGTTTTGCCGCGACGGATTTCTTGGCTAGAGCGAGCCAAAAGTATTGCCGACACCATCGTGCAATAGATTTTTCGCCCCTGGCAGTCGAACTTTTTTGCGCATCGAACAATTAGGTATCAACACTGGAGGACGTTATGACAAGGCGTGAACTACTCGCCGCTACCGCTGCTGCCGGAGCCCTCAGCATGCTCCCAGGCACGCTATATGCGACTGATGGAGACATTCGCCCCTTCCGCGTCCACGTCCGGCAGACGCAGCTCGATGATCTGCGCCGGCGCGTCGCTGCTACGCGTTGGCCTGACAAGGAAGTAGTCGCGGACGATACACAAGGCGTGCAACTCGCGACCATCCAGAAACTCGCGAAGTATTGGGCGACAGATCATGACTGGCGCAAGGTCGAAGCGCGACTCAACGCGTTGCCGCAGTTCATCACCGAGATCGACGGACTGGATATCCACTTCATCCATGTCCGCTCGAAGCACGAGAATGCATTGCCGGTGATCATCACCCATGGCTGGCCGGGCTCCATCATCGAACAGCTGAAGGTTGTCGAGCCGCTCACCAATCCAACCGCCCACGGCGGTAGCGAAGCGGACGCGTTTCATGTGGTGATCCCATCGCTACCAGGATACGGCTTCTCCGGAAAGCCGACCGCGCCGGGATGGACACCTGTCCGCATCGCCCAAGCGTGGGCGACGCTGATGCAACGCCTCGGTTACACGAAATACGTCGCGCAAGGCGGCGACTGGGGCAACGCGGTCTCCGAGACCATGGCTCTGCAGCAAGCGCCGGGCTTGCTCGGCATTCACACTAACATGGCCGCGACCGTCCCTGCCGAGGTCTCCAAGGCGCTCGCCGCCGGCGGCCCTGCTCCCAATGGTCTGTCGCCGGACGAGAAGCGGGCTTGGGATCAACTCGATGACTTCTACAAGAACGGACTGGGCTACGCGATCGAGATGAACAACCGTCCGCAGACACTCTACGGGATCGTCGACTCGCCGGTCGGCCTCGCGGCGTGGATGCTCGACCACGACATTCGCAGCTATGAGCTGATCGCCCGTGTCTTCGACGGTAAGACCGAAGGCCTGACGAAGGATGACATCCTCGACAACGTCACGCTTTACTGGCTGACGAACACCGCAATCTCGTCGGCGCGCCTATACTGGGACAACGCGCATTTCCCCGTAGGAGGCTTCTTCGATCCCAGGGGCATCAAAATCCCGGTCGCCGTGAGCGCTTTCCCCGATGAGATCTACCAGGCACCACAGAACTGGGCAGAGAAGGCGTATCCGAAGCTCATCCATTACAACAGGCTCCCGAAGGGTGGGCACTTCGCAGCCTGGGAACAGCCCGCGACCTTCACCACCGAGCTCAGGGCGGCGTTCCGGCCGCTGCGCGACTCGATCTGACGCGAGCAAGGCGCGCCCCACGCCTCCTCGCTAACGCGCGGCCGGGTCTCCCTCCCGCCCGGCCGCGCAGTGGATTCACGCGCACCGCAACGCGTGGAAAGACTAAAGCTTCGCATCTCACAGCAGGTGCAAACGACGCAACTGAACTCACGCGCTTCCGACCAGCGCCAATCGAACAGGGAGGCAATGAAGTGCATACGAGACGTAGCTGCGCCGCCGCGCCGGATACGAAGAATACACGCGGGATTTCGCCCGCCTGATCTGGGAATTCGCGTCGCCGCAGTGGAAATTCTGACCTTCAGGCGCACCGCCGCGGCCCTTCGAAAATTGCGATCATGTCGAAATAGCGGTTTACAACTACCGCTGGCGCAGAGCGGTTTGCCAACACGGAGCTCGAGCAGCAACTCCGGCAATATGGCATCACGCATGTCATGTTGCCGGCTTTCTTGCCTACACATGTGTCGAGTCCACCGCTCGCTACGCGATGGAACTCGGTTCCAAGTCACCTTGGTGCGGGATGCGACAGCGGCGTTTTGGAAGGAAGTGATGCATACCGCGCACGAGCTGAATGGGCCGACATATGCGCATGCAATGCTGACAGCCTACGAAGTCGGTTGCTTTCCTAAATCGCGCTATACTCGAAGACTCAATAAACGCCTGGGAGATACGATGGTATCGACGATACCTAGGGACAATTATCCGCCACCAGATATCAATCCAACCTTGCTCCTGCATCTGATCGTTCAAGACAGGAGATCTGTTATGTCTAACTATCACTCCGGCAGCACTAAGCGTATCGGCGCAAAGGTCGGCACGGTTGCTGTTGCTGTTGCACTTGGATTGGCTCCGGTGGCCGGCGCCTGCGCCGACAACGAAGCGCAACCTGGCCAGCCCGGGATCCCTTACCTGAAAATGCCGTCGTTGGCGCCTATCGGGGAGCGCGTTGACCACTATCTTCCGATCCCTAAAGAAGACGTCGTTCCGCCGCATGATCCGGGATACCGGATCCAGGAGCTCGGCCGCGACCTCTACATGATCACTGACAATGGCTATCAATCGATGTTCCTCGTGTACGAGTCTGGCGTGGTGGTGGTCGACGCTCCGCCCGGATACTCAGGACACATACGCGAGGCGATTGCCGAGGTGACTGATCGCCCCATAACGCATGTCGTCTATAGCCACGCCCACGCTGACCACATCGCCGGGGTGAACGACCTGGGCGGACACCCCATCATCATCGCGCAGGAAGAAACTCAAGACCTGCTTGGGAGGGCCAATGACCCGAGACGTCCCCTGCCCACCGTGACGTTCAAGGAGCGCTATACATTGAAAGTAGGCAGCCAGGTCCTTGAGCTGAGCTACCCGGGCAGCAGCCCTCATGAGCCTGGGAACATCTTCATCTACGCCCCGAAGCAGAAGGTCTTGATGGTGGTCGACATAATTTTCCCCGGCTGGATGCCCTGGCGCCGCTTTGCGCTCGCCAAAGATGTTCCGGGCTATTTCCAGCAGGTGGCGGACATCGACAAGATGCCGTTTGAGACGATCGTTGGTGGCCACGTCAACCGCGTGGGTACTCACGCCGACGTTCGGGTTCAGCTCGACTTCATGAATGACCTGAAGACCGCTGCCACTGCGGCCCTCAAATCGACGGCCCCGGCCGAGGAGATGAGCGCCGAAGACAAGTCCAACCCTTGGGCGATCTACGACAACTACATCGACCGCGTCGTCGTCAAGTGCGTGAACGACGTCACGCCAAAATGGCAGTCGAAGCTTGCCGGCTACGACGTGTTCATCTGGGATCAGTGCTACGCGATGGAGCAGAGCCTGCGGATCGACTGAGGCGTTTCCCGGTTGGCTCGCGAGACGGGTCGTCGGGTGCACGCTATCGACCTACTACGCTTTGTCCAGCGGCGGCATGGAAGCCGGCTGTTGGCTTTGGGGCGCAGCGGCTGAGAACTACTCGCTCAGCGCAACGTTAGAAATTTCCGCTGTCGCGCTGCTGCTGGTCGCTGCGAGCTGGTTCTTTTTGCCTATTTATCAGTGGCAGGACTCCGACCAAGGTTGCGAGACGCCTCAACTTACTATGGAGCTTCAGCCGAGAAGCGGGCCTATCGTCGTCAACGATACCAGAGGTCCACATCGAAACCTCCGAGGTGTGGGCAAAACCCAGGTTGCAATTGGAATTGCGCATGGAGCGGCCACGGGGGGCGCATTCTTGAATTGGAGGGCGCCGGTCCCTCGCAATGTGTTGTACGTCGATGGCGAGATGCCGGGTGCTGATCTGCAGGAACGTCTTCGCATGTTCAGCCGGGTCAGCTCTGGGCGCTTGGAGATATTGCCAATGGACGAACAGGAGATTGGTGACAGCCTCAATCTCAAGCAGACGGAGTCGCAGGAGCGGTTGGAAGCGATTTTGGTGCCGACAGAGCTACTCATCCTAGACAATCGCTCCACGCTGACGAGCGGCGGCCGCGAGAACGAAGCGGAAAGCTGGACACGATGCAATCCTGGCAACTGAGGCTCCGTCGCCGAGGCATCAGCGTTCTGTTGATCGAGCATGAGGGCCGCGGTGGAAACCCGCGTGGCACAAGCAAGCGGGAAGACGTCCTGGACACGCTTATCACGTTGAAGCACCCGGATGACTACTCGATCGAGGATGGTGCGCGCTTCGAGGTTCACTTGGGCAAGGCACTCGGCGTGTTCGGCGAAGCCGCAAAGCCATTCGAGGCAAAGCTGGAAGTTCGCGACGGCGAGGCCCAGTGGATGGTGAAGGATCTTCATGATGTCGAAGCCGATCTCGTCATGACCATGACGCGCGACGGCGCAAGCGTACGCGACATCGCCGCTGCACTTGGTTTGAGCAAATCGAAGGTCAATCGCATTCAAACACGGTTGAAAGCAATTGAGCCGTCGAGCAGCCGGCCTTGAATTGCTGCTGCCCCACCGTCCCACTCCCTAGACAGTGGGCAGCGCTTCGATGCTGAGCGCTATAAACGAGGGAAGGGCTTCTGCCACCTTCCAGCGATGACGATGCGACCAAGGGATCGTGGCTCGTGCAAGGAGGAGGCATTACTTTCGGGTGGCCATCGCGGCATGAGGTGCTAGGGCATCTATCGCCGGCGAAGACCAACAGAGCTGTATTAAACAACTCGTCGGGTTCACGCGACGACAGCTGAAGGCTTTTAATACGCAATGGCTTTTCGTCCTAGTGTGCGGCAGGCGCCGGGTGGGCACAATGAGATCGAGGCGGTCAGTTGTATGAAGACCAAAAAGGTTTATTAATGGTCCTCGCTCACGGTCGCAGTGCGGGTCGCTTGAGCTGGATAATTCGGTGACACTCCAAGCGCTTTGACTTAAAGCGCTGCCCTTGCAGCGAAGAGTTTGTCGATTGGGAGAAGTCGTGATTACTCCCGAAGAAGACTATTACGTCCTGTCGAGCTTATCGCCAAGTCCGGTGCAGAAGCGCCTGGCTCTCTTTGTCGTCCTCAGCATGTTGGCCGTCTATGTCTCCATAGTTTCCGGACTGACGGCGAATTTCCATCCAGGTGCGGTCGGCCCTTTTACCCCGATCTATTCGACAGCAATGATCGTGAACGAGCTAATCACCGCGATCCTTCTCTTCGCCCAGTTTTCAATTTTACGCTCGCGAGCGACCTTGATGATCGCAAGCGGGTATCTTTTTAACGCGCTCATCCTGATCCCGTGGTTCCTGGCGGTTCCGGGCGCATTCGCGCCAGACGGCATGATTGGCGGTTATCAGAGCACCTCAGCGCTCTACCTCTTCTGGCATCTTGGATTTGCTCTCCTCACAATCGCGTATGCCCTGTCAAAGGATGTTGCTCCCAGCAGGCGCTATTGGCGAGGCACTGTTCGAGAGGCGATAACCTATAGTGTTGCCTTAACCGTAACGGCCGTCTCGGCACTGACATTCCTCTCCATAGCGGGTGAACCGCTATTGCCAGTCGTGATCAGCGGTACCCGGAATCTTACGTCGCTCTGGGTATGGTTCGTCGGCGCGCCTGTTGTGCTGACATCGATGGCGGCCCTCGTTGTGCTCTGGATTCGGCGACGCTCTTTGCTTGATCTTTGGTTGGTTGTCATAATGGTGACGTATGTCATCGACCCAATTCTGGCTTATTACCCGGATCCGCGCCGCTTTAGCGTAGGTTGGTATGCTGTCCGGACCTTTGGGCTTTTCGCCGGTGGTGTCGTCCTAGTCGTCCTGCTGTACGAGACATCGGCTCTCTACGCTCAGCTAGTCGGCGCAGTCCGAGCGCAACGACACGAGCGTGAGGCCCGTCTCATGACTGGTGACGCCGTCGCGGCCACCATCGCCCATGAGGTAAAACAACCTCTATCGGGCATGATAACGAGCGCCGATGCGGGCTTGCGCTTTCTCAATCACCCCGTGCCCGATCTGCAGGAAGCGAAAACGGCATTCAAGCAGATTATTGCCGGTGGCCATCGCGCGGCATCAGTGATTGAAGGCATTAGAACGATCTTCAAGAAAGAAGATCGGAAGAGCGCTTCACTCGACCTCAATGACCTTGTCAGGGAAACTCTCGCCCTGGTGAGAGAGGGGCTGGCGAAACACCGGATACTGGTTGAAGCCGAGCTGGATGAACGCCTGCCACAAATAACAGGTGATCGAATCCAGCTACAGCAAGTCCTCGTAAACCTGATCACGAACGCCATCGATTCGATGACCGCCGTCGACGGAGCGCGGGTCCTGTCCGTGAAATCCGAGATACATGACGATGGTCATGTAATGATATCGGTCGCGGACACTGGGAGAGGAATAGGTCCGCAGGACATCGATCGAATATTCAACCCGCTCTTCACAACAAAGCCCGACGGCATGGGGATGGGCCTGTCGATCTGCAGATCGATCATCGAAGCCCACGATGGGCGGTTGTGGGCTGCCCCGAACACACCCCGGGGTGCTATATTTCATTTTAGCTCAATTCGCTCTGTCTCCGCATGACGAGGATCCGTTGTGATCAAAGTCGCACCGAAGAGTTTGCAGCCGACCAGGGAGGCCGAGCCTGTTGTCTATGTGATCGATGATGACGCCGGTGTCCGCGACTCGCTCGGCCTGCTATTCCGGTCGGTCGGTTTGTGCGCCGAACTATTCCGTTCGGCGAACGAACTCCTGCAAAGCAAGCTGCCTCAGATTCCGAGTTGCCTGGTTCTCGACGTACGCCTACCCGGGTTGAGCGGCTTTGAGCTTCATGCAGAGTTGACCAAGGCCAATGTCCATATTCCCATCATCTTCATCACTGCACACGGCGACATTCCCATGTCCGTGAGGGCTATGAAAGCCGGCGCCGTAGACTTCATCACCAAGCCGTTTCGCGACCAGGACATGCTGGATGCCGTCACCGCCGCGATCGCCTGCGACCGGGCCAGGCTGGATACCGAGCGCGCACGGCTGGACTTACAGGGCCTATTCGACAGCCTGACATCGCGCGAACAAGAGGTGATGGCGCTCGTCGCTACCGGCCTAATGAACAAACAAGTCGCGGCTCAAATCGGCCTCAGCGAGATTACTGTCAAAATTCATCGCGGTCATGCGATGAAGAAAATGCACGCGAGGTCGCTTGCAGACCTGGTCAGAATGGCTGAGGCGCTCGGCATTTAATCGAGCAAGCGTCGTAGCCTAATATCTATGTATGACTTTCGCACGCTGCTAACTCGCACCATTGTATAATGCACACCGATGGACCAATCGCTTGCGTGACGCGCCCGTTATTTCAATCATCGACGATGACGAATTGAGCCGTATCGGCACTGCGAGCCTTGTGCGGTCGCTTGGCTTCGTCGCTCACGCCTTTCCATCTGCACGTTCGTTCTTGCATTCGCAGCAACTGACAGAAACGTCGTGTTTGATTTCGGACGTGCAGATGCCCGAGATGAGCGGAATCCAGTTGCAAGACGCTTTGCACGCGCGCGGGCACAACATTCCGATTATCCTCATTACGGCGTATCCTGACGACAGAGTCCGCGCTCAGGCGTTTGCTCGAGGCGCCGTCTGCTTTTTGAGCAAGCCCTTTGACGGCGAAACGTTGTCTCGCTGCCTCGCCGTTGCATTGAAAAACAATGCGAGTGAGAGCGAGTAGAGCGTCGTTCATCGCCGGGTCGATCAGGCCGGCAGTCCGCAAGGTCCAATTGTCGAAACGAATGCATTCAACCGCGGGACGCTCGGTCTGGCTCAGCCAATAAACTTTGGTATGAGCGCCATAAACTAACACGCGGTCATGACCAACCTACGTTCGATGGAGCGCGCGCCGGAGTGAGAGCACAACAGAAGTGTTCAACCACTCTAATGGCATCGCGCAAAGAAGGAGACTGATCATGTCCACCGCATCACCGGCGCCAAATCGGCGCGACTTTCTCGCCACATCGGCCACCGCATTGCTTGCCGCTTCGGCAGGCGCGGCCGCGTTCAACTTCACCTCGGCTCAGCATGCGGCCGCGGCCGAATCCAGTTCAATCCGCCCTTTCACCGTCGGGTTCCCGCAGGGGGAGATCGACGAGCTACGCCGCCGCATCGCCGCCACGCGCTGGCCCGAACGCGAATTGGTTGCCGAAGCAGCTTCCCGGCGGACTTCGGCGACATTGGCGGTCGGCGCCACACAAGGCGTGCAACTCGGCACAATGCAGAAACTCGTCCAGTACTGGGCAACCGAATACGATTGGAACAAGTGTGAGGCGCATCTGAAGTCTCTCCCACATTTCATCACAGAGATTGACGGCCTCGACATCCACTTCATCCACGTGAAGTCCAAGCATCAGGGCGCGCTGCCGGTCATCATCACGCACGGCTGGCCCGGTTCGGTCATCGAACTGCTGAAGGTCATCGATCCGCTCACGAATCCCACTGCGCATGACGGAACGGCGGCCGACGCGTTCGACGTGGTGATCCCATCAATGCCGGGCTACGGCTTTTCCGCCAAACCGACTGAGCCCGGCTGGGATCCGACGCGCATCGCGAAAGCGTGGACCGTGCTGATGAAGCGCCTCGGCTACAACCGGTTTGTCGCACAGGGCGGTGACTGGGGGGCCCTCATCACCGAAAAGATGGCACTGATGGCGCCTCCCGAGTTGATCGCCATCCACACCAATATGCCAGCGACCATTCCGCCCGAGATTGTTAAGGCGCTTGCTGCCGGCAGCCCGCCTCCCGCTGATCTCGGACCCGACGAAAGGCGTGCTTACGAACAGGTCGCCTTTTTCTACAAGTTCGGCCTGGGCTACGCCAACGAGATGGCGCTTCGTCCGCAGACGCTCTATGGGCTCGTCGATTCACCGGCCGGCTTGGCGTCATGGATTCTTGATCACGACGCGGACAGTTATGCGCTGATAGCCCGCTCCTTCGATGGAGAGCCGGAGGGCCTTACCCCCGACGACATCCTCGACAACATCACGCTCTATTGGCTGACCAACACTGCCGTCTCGTCAGCCCGGCTCTATTGGGAACACCGGCAAACGGCGAAGGCGGGCTTCTTCGACGCCAAGGGCATCACCATTCCCGTCGGCGTGAGCGCGAACCCCAGCGAAATCTACACCGCACCGAAGAGCTGGACGGAGCGCGCGTTCCCGAAGCTCCTGCATTACGGTCGGCCGCCCAAGGGCTGCCATTTCGCGGCATGGGAACAGCCTAAGTACTTCACCGACGATGTGCGCGCCACGTTCAAGACGTTGCGAACGGCCTGAAGTGTCGGGTGGGGTGGCGCGCCGGACGTGCGCGTCATCCACCGCCTCGCGAAATCTGCGTAGCGAATCTCAGAAAGGAGAGAATGCAATGAGCAGCCCCGTCATCAAGACGCTCGCCGCACTCGCGACTTGCACCGTGTTTGCTACTGGTGCGTTGGCCCAGAGCACGGTCGTGCCCATAGTCAACGAGCCCGCACCGAAGCTGGTCGTTGAGCCGCCGCTTCCCGGTCCGTTGGCCGGGGGCGTTGTGTTCATCCCGTACCGGGTGGAAAACTTGCGCATCCTGCCTGTGGGTGGGCCGACTGCGCGCAACGTGTCTCCACGGGTCGGGCACCTGCATCTCACCGTCGACGACCTGCCCTGGGCGTGGGCGGACTACGGTCAGAGCGACACCACTATCCTGGTGGGCATGCCGCGCGGCCAACACAAGGTGCTGATCGAACTGGTGGACCCTGAAGGCGACGTCTTCACCAAGCAAGCGGTGATCTTCTATTCTCCAGGCAAAAACGCTCAGCCATGAAGCTCTACCAGCCGGCGACCGTGCTGGCATTCGGGCTTGCAATCTTTCCGCCCTGGCCAACGCCATGCTGCGGGAGATCGCTAGACCCGTCCCTTCAACGCTCGGGTGCCGCTAGCGGGTCTGGGAACAGCCAAAGCTCTTCTCCGCGGAACTCAGGGACAGCGTTCCGGCCGCTTTGTTGAGATCGGACGATCGTACAGCGCCAAAGTGGCGCCGTACAGATCAATGTCGGCGATCTGCGTCGTGAGCATCGCATAGAGATACCGTGGCGAATGCCCTGCGAGTCTCGACCCGGCTGAGTTTGCGGGTCGGCTATCGCGAGCAGCGCAGCACCATGTGCCGGGGTGCAGCGGGAACCGTTCACCGGCATAGTGGAACGATAACAGAAAGGAATTTTCGTTATGGCTGAGAAACTTCTCTTCACTGGTAAGACTCACAACACTAGCGGTCGCGATGGCGGAGCGCGCAGTAGCGACGGCCAACTGAACATCAAGCTAAAGCAGCCCCACCCGGCTGCCGAAAATCTATTCGGTGCAGCCTGGTCGGCCTGCTACATTGGAGCCATCGAGGTCGCTGCCTCCGACAGAAAGATCAAGCTCCCTGCGGGTACCGCAGTGGATGCCGAGATCGAGTTGAACTCAGACGCCGGCTCCTACTTTCTGCGCGCGCGCCTTAACGTCAGCGTCCCGGGCGTCGACCGTGCGGTTGCGCGAGAACTGCTCGATGCGGCACACAGCATTTGTCCGTACTCCAAGGCAATACACGGCAACATCAACGTTGCGACCAATCTCCTCTGATCCGAATCAGTTGGGTCTGCCCTAGTGAATGGGTAGACCCAACTTTGGCGTGGATAGATAACGGCCAAAGCTGCCGGACCGCAATGCGCCGGATGCGCCCGCCACTTCCCGGAGACAGACTTCCGGCACGCCGAACCTGGGCGCGGAATAGCGCTCGGCTTCCCTAAGAACATACCCGAAGGACGACCGGCGGCTGATCCTTCACGACGAGAAGCTGAGAGCTGCGCGAGTGCGGCGTCGATGCATGGCGTTGATGCGGCCACTGTTCGCAAGTGGGTTGCGTTGTACCAGGCGCATGGCGATGCCGGGCTATCTGGTAAGTGCGGTCGTTACGACGCGGCGTTCAGGCTGTCGGTGCTTGAGCGAATGAGGGAGGAAGGTCTGTCGTATCGGCAGACGGCTGCATTGTTCAATATCCGCAATGCCAGTTGCCTGACGGGCTGGGAGAAGCGCTATCATGCGGGCGGGATAGAGGCGCTCGGCCCGTGTGCCAGAGGACGACCCATGTCAAAGCCGCCGTCCCCCGCAGTGCCTGTTGCAGCCAGTGACGAGGCCAAAAGCCGCGAAGAACTGCTGGCTGAGCTGAAGCATCTGCGGATGGAGAACGACTACCTAAAAAAACTGGAGGCCTTAACGCAGGGACACGCGCTCAAAAAGCGCAAGCCGTCCAGGCGTTAAGGCCGTTGCATTCGCTTGAGGGGCTGCTCGAGCTGGAGAAGCTTGCGCGCAGCACGTTCTATTACAGACAGAAAGCAGCGAAGCGCTCGGACCGCCATGCGGCGCTGAAGGCGGCGATCAAGGCCATCTTCGACAGCCACAAGGGTCGCTACGGCTATCGCCGGGTGACTGCGCAACTGCACCGGTTGGGCCGGCGCGTCAACCACAAGACCGTCCAGAGCCTGATGGCCGGGATGGGATTGAAGTCGCTGGTCAGGCCGAAGAAGTATCGCTCCTACAGGGGCGAGGCTGGGCGGACCGCTCCCGATCTGTTGCAGCGCAAGTTCGGCGCCGACCGCGCCAACCGCAAATGGGTGACCGACGTGACGGAGTTCAGCCTGGCCGGCGACAAGCTCTATGTGTCCCGGTCATGGATCTCTACAATGGCGAGATCGTCGCGTTCGAGACGGGCGCGGCGGCCACGCTTCAAAATGGTGGACAATATGCTGACCAAAGCCCTCGCCCGGCTTGGTGAGAACGAAAGGCCGATCCTGCATTCCGATCAGCGATGGCAGTATCAGATGTCGGCATTCCAACGCAGGCTGGAAGCCAGAGGCCTTCAACAGAGCATGTCACGCAAAGGCAATTGCCTCGACAACGCCCCAATGGAGAGCTTCTTTGCCATCCTCAAATCCGAGCTCTTCCATCCCGGAACCTTCGACACCGTTCAAAGCCTGGACGACGCCATCACGGACTACATCGACTATTACAACCACCGCCGCATCAAACTGAAACTGAAAGGGCTGGCCCCTGTGCAATACAGGAACCAGCCCTTGAACCTCCCAACTCAATAAACCGTCCAACTTTATGAGGTCAGTTCACATTCGTCGGGGCTTTTCTTTGCGTGGATGAAACTGAAAAAGCCCGTCGGCCGGATCCAGCGGGCTTTGTGATGGGGATGGCCCGCGCCTGCTTCCGAGGCTGCGCGAGCCGACCATGACGAGTGAGGGACGCATCTTGGTCACCGGCACGGACCGCTGAAGAACGAACCGGGTGTCACCGAACAGCCTTGGAGCGGGAATGTTCCTGGACCGCACAAAAAAGCTCGCCAGCATGCGCCGGCGGGCAATCGGTCTGGAGTAGCTGGACTCATCCAGCATAATTCAACGAGCGGCGGAAGGTTGGGTAGCAACCCGCGCTCATCGCTCCCCAGGGATCCAGGGAGCGGCGAGTTGTTGCCCTGCGAGCCGCGACACAGAAACTTCGCCGCGCCATGACGGACAGCGTCGAGCGCGCAAGCTCTGCAACAAGCTGCCGCCGCTCTGGGAGGTCTGTCCGCTTTTCGGACTGCCACGTGCCAGTCCCGACCAGCACTCCCCCTGGTGAGCGTAATCCTGCAATTGCCTGCGCTGAAGGCGGCGCTTCCTGCACCGCTTCGGGAACGGCCAACGGCACCATCTGCGCCGGATACGGCCGTCGGTCCAGCCGTTCCGGAGCGCTCGCTATCAGTTTGACCGTTCAGGCTGGCCATTCGCGTCACTTCGCAGAAAGCCTCCCGGTTGGGCTTATGCTGCACGTCCCAACCGAAATAAACCATGGCCGGCTAGGACGACGTGTGGAGAAACTGTTGCTCTCTCGTCGGTGCCGTCGAAAACGCTGTGATTATCGCCTCGAGCGATACATTCAAGGCGTTGGAAAAGGTCCGGCCCTTCTGCCAAATCGCAACGTAGTGGTAGAGCGCGGACGGCTCCACTGGCCTTATTCCCAAGTGAAACGCCGCGTACTCACGCGCGATGATCTCATTGGTTATCGAAATGCCCACGCCAGCCGAAACGTATCCGGCTTCGTGACCGTTGCAATCGAATTCCACCAGTATGTCCGGCTCAACGCCGGCGAAGCGCAAGGCATTGAAGTTCATCTGGTGGGCGGCGAACTGGGGATCGATATCGACGATCGTTTCGCCTGACAAATCTTGCGCCTCGATAGAGGTCTGTTTTGAGAAACGGTGGTCGGGATGAAAGATGCACACGTTTCGTGCCGAGCCAAGCGGCGCCCAATCGAACAGACGTGGATCCAGCGGCAGTCTCGAGATTCCAAGGTCTGCCCGCCCAGCGAGGATGTGCTCGCCGATCTGCTCGTAGCTTCCCGAAATCGACCGGACATTCGAAGCGGTCTTGGAGTGGATGATCGCCACGACCTTGGGCAAGGTCACGAAACCGAAAACAGAAGGCGCGGCAATCGCGATCCGCTGCTTTTCCTCGTTCTTCATTGCGAAGATCGACGCCTCCAGCCGATCCAGGGACGTCAGGGCAAGTTCTACGTTTCGCAGGAGTTCCCAGGCTTCCTGCAAGGGGACGATGCGGTTGGCTGATCGCTTGAACAGTGTGATGCCGAGCGTGGTCTCGAGTTGCTTCACATGTTGACTGACGGCCGGCTGGCTTATCCCGAGCGCTGCCGCCGCTCGCCTTGTCGAACCGGCCCGCAACACTTCCCGGAAGACCTTCAACTGACGGAGCTTGAGGTCGCTCTGCAGAAGCTCCATCCCGGCGCACCTTTCCCTGACAACGCTACCCGGGAAGCGGATCACGCCAACCTAGGAGCAACGGACCGCCTTAGTATATAACGGTGCGTTATAGATGAAATAATAAAAATTATAGATTGAGTGTGTAATTTAAGGCGTTAGAATTAGCAGATATCTCAAATTAACTCCAAATTACAAATATAACAATTCGCAACCTTGGGTTATGCCACTTGGTCTGAGTGACAAAGGCCGGCGTATCCAGCGGTAGTTGCGAGTCGAGGAAAGCGCCCGATGGGTGGTTTTACTACTCAGTTTCTTGTCGCACTCACCGTGACCATCAGCCTGGCCCTTGTCAGCGGCTGCCTTGGTACGGCATTTGGGTTGTTCTTGGCTATTTCGAAGGGCACGGCACAACCGCGCTTCACCAGCGTCGTAACCGCCTACACGACGGTCGTCCGGGGTGTACCAGAACTTCTCATTATCCTGCTCATCTACTTCGGCGGAACGACCCTCGCCAGCAAGATCGCCGGCCGTTACGTGGAGGTGAACGCATTCACCGCAGGGGTTATCGCGCTCTCGGTGGTTTTCAGCGGTTATGCGACCGAAGTGTTTCGCGGCGCGATTGCGGCGGTGCCAGCGGGTCAAACCGAAGCGGCAAAGTCGCTTGGCCTGAACGCCTGGCAGCGCTGGATGTTCGTCATCGGACCGCAGATGCTGAGGCTGGCGCTGCCTGCCTATGGCAATCTATGGATTTCGCTCTTCAAGGATACCGCGCTGGTTTCGATCGTCGGCCTGACCGACATCATGCGCGTTGCGTATGTGGGGGCCGGATCCTTGCGCGCTCCCTTAACTTTCTACCTTGCGGCCTCCGCTCTCTATCTCTCGCTGACCACCGTCACGCTGCTGTCGATCCGGCGGGCTGAGCGGCGCTATCCGGCGCTTGGCCGGTAGGAGGGAGCGACCCATGAACCTCGGCTTGATGTTTGACGCAATGGTTGTCCTGCCTTCGGGCGTTGGTCTCACATTGACTCTGACAGTGTTGTCGCTGACGGCCGGATTTCTTCTGTCCGTGCCGCTGGCCTTCATGCGCGCTTTCGGACGTCCCGGCCTCTCGCTCGCGGTGCTCTCATACACTTATGTGATCCGCGGGACGCCGATGCTTGTTCAGCTCTTCCTGCTCTACTACGGCCTCGCTCAGATCGAGGCGGTGCGAACCAGCATCTTCTGGGTGATCCTGCGCGACCCTTTTTGGTGCGCCCTTCTGACATTTTCGCTGAACAGCGCGGCCCACACCACGGAGATCCTGTGCCGCGGTCTCCAGTCCGTGCCTAAGGGTGTCACAGAGGCGGCCACGTCTCTCGGCTTGAAACGCTTCCAGATTGCTCGCCTGGTCACCTTCCCGATCGCTTTCAGGATATCGCTCCCGGCCTACGGCAATGAGATCGTCGGAATGATCAAGGGCTCGTCGCTCGCCAGCACCGTGACGCTGCTCGAGATCACCGGCATGGCGAGACAGATGGTGTCGACCACGTTCGCGCCGTACGAGATCTTCATCGTCGCCGGAGCGATCTACCTATCGCTCACCTCGATCGCGGTGAAAGCGATCCAGTTGCTGGAGCGATGGCTGTCGACCGACGGCCATCCGGTGCGTCGACGAAAGGCGCGAGTGCGCCCCGCTTTACCTGATCCAGAGATCACGACGCCCCTGCCCTGACGCCGCAGGTTCTGAGCTCCCTTTCCATCCAAACCAACGAAGAGGTGCATCATGCGCATACCCCTGGCTATTGCTGTTTCTATCGCATCCCTGATGTCGGCATTCCCCGCCGGCGCGCAAAGCGGGCGCGTCATATCGATTGCCACTGAAGGCGCCTCGCCGCCCTGGGACGGCACCGACGCGAACGGTCAACTCTACGGCTACGATATCGATGTTGGACAGGAGTTGTGCCGTCGCATCCAGATCAAATGTACCTTCGTCCCGCAGGATTGGGACGGGATCATCCCGGCACTGCTTGTCGGCAAGTTCGACGTGATCATGTCTGGCATGGCGATCACTGAAAAACGCAAGCAGAAGATCGCGTTCTCCGTTCCCTACGCCACCGGCTTCAACCAGTTCGTTGTGCGCAAGGACCTGGGTCTCGATCCTGGCGACATCAAGCAGAAGGTCAACCTCTCGAGCATCGGGGACAAGGAGAAGGCGACCATCGAACGCCTCAGATCGACTCTCGCCGGCAAGGCGATCGGGGCCCTGCGCTCGTCGAATTCGGAAGCAGTAGTGAAGGAAATGCTTGGCGACGTCGTGACCATCCGCAGTTATGACAGCCAGGACAACATGAAGCTCGATCTTGCGGCGGGTCGCATCGACGGAGGTCTCGCCGACTATTTCACCTGGCGGGATTTTCTGGAGACGCCTGCCGGCTCGGATGTGGTGTTTTTCGGCCCTGAACTGAACGGCGGGCTCTGGGGGCCGGGCGTCGGCGCCGGCATGCGCAAGGAAGATACCGAGTTGCTCGCCAAGTTCAACGCGGCAATCGACGCGGCTACCAAGGATGGCACGATCAAGGCGCTGAGCCTGAAATGGTTCAAGAGCGATATCTCACCGGCCGTCTCGCAATAGGCAGGCACCCGGCTTCGACATCGACGTGGCGCCAGCCGGAACGCCGGCGCCCTCCCCCCCTTCAAGGCGAGTTCCATGAAAGACCATTTCTGCGCTGTCGTTACCGGCCAATCCCTGATCAAGTACGACATCCGTGACGTCAAAGACGAACGCTTCATCGCGGTTACGGACTTCCTGCGCCAAGGCGACGTCGTCTTCACCAACTTCGAGTCGACGATCCTCGGCAATCACGGCGGGTGGCCGACCAAGGGCAAATACTTCGGATATTCCAGGGCTGAAGTGCTCGACGCATTGCAGGCCATCGGTTTCAACGCGCTTGCGCTCGCAAACAACCACGCCTTCGATCTCGGCGCTGGCGGTATCCTCTCGACGTTGGAGGAAGTGGAGGCGCGTGGCTTCCTGCATGCCGGCATCGGGGCCGACGAGACGGAAGCGAGGAAACCGGGCCGCCGCCGGCTGGACGCGCGCGAGGTCGCGCTTTTTGCGATGGATGCAGGCCCCGGCCCAAGCAACATGTATGCCGAAGACCGCACGGCCTTCCGGCCGGCTCGGCCCGGCGTCAATCGTCTGAACACCGGTCGCAAGATGGGAGTGCCGGACGGACATTTCCGCAGGCTGGCAAGGCTGGGCGCACATTTGCAAAGCTCCCGCTTTGAACTGGCCAACTATGCGCAACCGGAGGACCCGGTAGAGGTTTCGGCCGGCAACGAGATCAATTTCTACGGCACCGTGTTCACACAAGCTGCCGATTTCGGCCGTCTGATCGAAGTCGATCAGCAGAGCGCGAGTGTCCATCTGTCCGCCATCCGGCAGGCGGCGGCACAAGGCGATTTCGTCATCGCCTACCTTCACCACCATCATTGGGAACCAGGTTGGCAGGACGTTCCGCGCTGGGTGCAGACCTTTGCCAGGATGTGCATCGACGCCGGCGCCAACCTCTTCGTCAGCCACGGCGCTCCGGTGCTGCAGGCGGTCGAAATCTACAATGGCTCGCCGATCTTCTACGGCCTCGGAAACTTCCTCTTCCACGTGCACCCCGACGAAAACGAATGGGATCCACCGGAAGTCTGGCAAAGCATCGTCGCCGCATGCCGCTATGATGCGAGCGGAACCCTAGCGGGGATAGATCTTCTGCCCGTCGCAATCGATTCGGACCCCCAGTCTCCCGGATCAGCAACAGGCAGACTGGTGCCCGTCGCGGTCACTGGAAGCGCTGCGCGAGAGATCCTCGAGGGATTCGCGACCCGCTCGCGAGCGTTCGGCGTCGAAATCGAAGTGTTCTCGACTTGCGGCCGCATCGCCCTGCCCGCTGCCCGAAAATTCGGCTGACGGGCCCAACTGGCGGTCAGGCGGTCTTGCATTCGGCCGGCGCGGACTCGCCGGCCATCTCCCTATCCGCCTTTGTGTCCAGCAGGGCCAACTCCTCCCCCAATGCGGCGATAAGGGACGAGACGCGACCGCGCACACGCGGCGGAAGATTCACTAGCCCCTCAATCAGGCGCCGACCCTCCGCGCTGGCAATGAAATCCAGGCGCTCATCGACCGGCAGCGGCCGCGCCTCGACGCGGGTCTCATCGTTTCCCGGCAGGCCTTCGAAGAAGCGGCTGACAGGAACGCCGAGCGAACTGGCGATCTCGTAGAGCATCGACGCGCTCACGCGATTCCGCGCGTTCTCGTATTTCTGGAGCTGCTGGAAACTGATGCCTATGGATCGGGCAAGCTGGGCTTGCGATACATCGGACTGGACGCGAACGGTCGCAATCTGCCTGCCGACATGCTGGTCGGCGGGATGAGGGTCACTCTCGATCTTTGGCTTCGGCTCCATCCGAAGGAGGATGGAGCGTTGCGGTTTCAACAAGGCCGTTTCATGCTCCATTAGTCAGCCTGGATTGGAGAGTTTTTCGCGTACGCTCCGGGTTTCTCGATCGACGTGATCTGAAAGTCGAATCGCTGTTTAATATACCTTATAGGGTGCAAAATGACCCTATAGGTGGCAAACAAAATCGGCCTGCCGATTGTGGACCCATGGTCAGTCCACGACAGATTCGAGCCGCACGGGCCTTGCTTGGTTGGTCGCAGCAGGAGCTTGCCGACAAGGCAATTGTGTCGCTGAATGCGCTGGTCCGGTTGGAAAACGGGAAGGTAGATTCCCGGATCAGCACTTTGCAGGCCATTGAGGCGGCTTTGATAAAAGCGGGTGTCGAATTCTTGTCCGCTGGCCAAAAGGGTGAAGGTGTACGGCTCTTAGATCCTCTGGTTTGAACGTCAGTTAGCGGGGAAGAGGGATTCCACTCGCAATTGCAATTGCCCAAGCACCCTCCTGCGGATGACGAGAGGCAAAGTCGTGGTATTGTCGGAATCAGCCATGATCCGAACCCTTGTCAGCGCGGTTGTGGTCAGGCCGATCAAAGTCTCCTGGACCTTGATCGATCGTCGCCCGTGCGATGCATGTGCACCGCACGTGCTTTGTTATGGATTTTTTCTGCTCCAAGTTCAAGCTGAAAAGCGACAATGATAAAAAAGCCATTCACAACTCGTTTGGACCCATCTGTGCTAGCTCTGGCTGAACAACTCGCAGAGTCGGAACGTCGTTCGGTAACCGCTGTCATTGAGCTCGCATTGATCGAGTATGCAGAACGTCGCGGTGTAAAGGCGCGAGACGTCAAAAACGGCGGATAGCTGCGTGGCGAAGCACGTCATTGAAAGGCCGAAATTGGGGCCGGAAGCGGACTTGCGGCTTGGAGGCTTGGAATGTGAGAAGCGGACGTTCAGGCGCCGCCATGCATCGACGCCCTCTGACCCATCTCGGAAGTCGGCCGGATAGACTCCAGGCCAGATGACCAATACAATCCCAGATGCCGGGTTTCTGAAAGTATTCAACCCACATGGCCGAGATTCGAGCCCAACGCCGCCTTGCCGCGATTCTAGCTGCTGATGTCGTTGGCTTTTCGCGCCTCATGGAGCACGACGAGGCTGGCACACTGGCCGCTCTCAAAGCGCGGCGGCGCGATGTTCTGGTTCCATTGGTTGCCCAGTACCACGGCCGCGTGGTCAAGGTGATGGGCGACGGTGTGCTGGTGGAATTTGGCAGTGCGGTTGATGCCGTCCAATGCGCCGTCGAACTGCAGAAGGGTTTTACCGGGGCCAACGAGAGCGTGGCCGAGGCCTACCGCATCGTCCTGCGTATCGGCATCAATCTGGGCGACGTCATCGTAGAGGGCAGCGATCTCTATGGCGACGGTGTCAACGT
>NZ_JAMYPU010000020.1:0-114667 GCF_040320535.1 Mesorhizobium sp. M0676 | reverse complement strand
CCGTGATCACGTTGCCGCCGGCCGAGTACTGGCCGGCCGCGACGCTGTCAGTATCGGCAAGCGCCGTCGGCACGTCGTCGGTGATGTTGATGACCAGCGTCTTGTCGTTGTGATCGCCGTCCTGGTCGGTGACGACGACGGCGAAGTCGTCATGGGTGGTGTCGCCGGAGGTGTTGGTGGTCAGCGTGTAGGAGTAGCCGACCGTGCCGTTGGCGATGCTGGTGATGGTGAGCGTGCCGAAGCTGCCGGCAAAGGTCTGGTTGACCGCAGTCACCGCGACGCCGCCGATGGTCACCGTCGCCGGACCGTCCGGCGCCGTATAGGTGATCGAACCCGCCGTCGTCTCGGAGGTGTTGGAGTTGTTGTTGGGCAGGCCGTCGGCGCTCTCGCCCGAGCCCGCCGGCAGGCCGTCGTGCGGGGGCAGGCCGACTTCCGAGACCAGTGCCCCGGCAGCACCTGCCGCCGGAACCGTCGTCGTCACGCCGCTGTCGTCGATGTGGATGGTCAAGGTCGTGTGCGACAGGTCGCCGTCGCCGTCCTTGAGCGTGTAGGTGAAGGTGTCGTTGACGCCGCCAGGCGAGCCGGCATTGCGGGTATACGTGTAGTCGCCGTTCGACTGCAGCACCAGGTCGCCATAGGTGCCGTGGATGACGGCGTTGACGGTCGTGGCGTCGTTCAGATTGCCGCCGGTCCCGGGGGCCACGCCGGCTACCGAGGCGCCGTCGGCGCCGAGCACGTCGACGCCGGGCACCACGGTGGTGGTGCCGGCAGCCGTGATCACGTTGCCGCCGGCCGAGTACTGGCCGGCCGCGACGCTGTCAGTATCGGCAAGCGCCGTCGGCACGTCGTCGGTGATCTGGACGGACAGCGTACCCGGAAGGGAGACATCTCCGTCAGAGTCGGTGACCGTCACTGTCATGTCGTCGAAGATGGAATCGATCCCCGCGTCGGGGTGAGTCGCACTATGGACGAGCGTGTAGCTGTAGCTCACCTGGCCCGTGCTGGCGTCGTAGCCGTTGACGGTCAGCGTGTTGCCGAGCGGCGTGGTGATGTCGATCGGCGTCGATGCGCTGTTGGCAAGGGCAGCGCCCGAAATCACCTGGCCGGCGATGGTCAGCGAGCCGACACCGTCGGGCGATGTGATGGTGAAGGTGCCGGTATTGACCTCGGATTGGTCGGTATTGGGAGCAGGATCTTGCGCCTCGCCCGAGCCTTCCGACCCCGAGCTTGCCGGCAGGCCCTTTTCATTGACGATGGTGTCACCGCCATTGACGGAAGGCGTCAGGTCGAGGATGGTCGGTGTGGAATCCGGCCGCAGGCTCGGAAACAGCTCGCGGTTATCCGGCTGGCCGAACGCCAGAGCCGTGGGCGGCAACAGCGCCGAAAGACCGAACCCGTCGCCGATGCCACCGGGGGGAACCGAGAAGTCTGCGCCGGCGCTTGGGTTCGAACCGCCCGGGCCGGCCGATATCGAACCATCGGCACCGAAGGCGACATCGACGTGGCTCGCTTCAAGAGCGGCCAGCAAGGCCACGCGCGGAACTTCGACATCACCGATGATGAAGGTCGGCACGTTGAGCGCGCCATCCTTGATGAGGATGACTGAACCGTCGGCCTGTTCCAGCAACAGATTGTGGCCGTCGACCTTGATGTTGTCGATGGAGACGTCCGCCGGAAGCTTCACGATGTTGCTGGCGTCGGCCACGTATTCATGCGGCGCGGCTGCCGCCGGCGCTTTCGCCTCCGCGGGTGCTGCCGGCTGAACGGGTGCGCCACTGCCGACATCGACCGGCACCGGCTCGGCAGGCGCCGCCTGAGCGGCCTGCGCTACCTGGATGCCTGCCTGCGATGGCGAGCCGCCATGTTCATGTGAAGAGTGCTCGTCCCAAGAATTCGAGACGGTATCCAAATCGTTACTGGTCGTCATCGCCAAACCCCTCCGGCATTTCCCGGATAGAGACAGTGACGACTTCTGCTTTGCAACTGTCCCGCAATCAATTTCATATATCCCGGTATGCAAGTCTCGGCATTTTTTACGTGTGGTAAACCCGGAAGATATAATCTGATATACATTGACCGCGCCGCGCTTCGTTTATATCCGCCGGCTGAGCTGGATTGGTAAACAGAAGTATAAGTTTGAATAAAGTTTTACACAAAATAGGTATTCCCGATTGAAGGAAACTTATCCACCTTCCTTTCCAGTAATTTGAGACAAGATTGGTACCGTCCACAGTCAAGAGGTGGGCGTTATGAAAAAAGAAAAATCTGCCCTGGGAATAACCGGGCTCAGGCTCATCCTGCTGGCAATGGCGATCACAAGCCTGCCGCAGCCATCATCCGCGAAAGCAATTACCGTGAATGCCGGCGCTGCCGCTGGAGTTCTGGCGGCGGTCGAAACCCCTTCCAGTCTCGGCGGCGTTTCGCTGGCTCGGCCGCAGCCATGGCAGCCGGTTTCAGCCTACCGGATCGGCATGATTTTCAGCAGCTCTGTTGCCGTTGATGAAAAGCGTGGTTCTTCGATCGCGCCGCCCGCCGCCGGGATCGACCTGATCCAGACGGCGGCGATCATTCCCGGCGTGTTCGGTTCTGTTGCCCTGTCGATGCGCAATTTCCCGGTTTCGGCGCGCTGGGCGCCGGTCTACAAGGCAATTGTCGACTGTACCGCGAGCAGCGCGTGCGAACGCAAGAACAGCGCCTTTGCCGAGATAGTCAAGGCAGCCGGGAACAAGCGCTTCATCGACAAGTTGTCCTTCGTCAACTCAAGTATAAATCGCGCCATCGCCTACAAGAAGGACAGCGTGGTTTACGGCAAGCTCGACTACTGGGCCAAGCCCCGGGAAATCCTTGAGCGGCGGGCAGGGGACTGCGAGGATTTCGCCATCCTCAAGATGGCCGCGCTGCTGCATGCAGGCATCCCGGCGCAGAGCATGTCGCTGGTCGTCTTGCAGGATCGCAAGCGCGGTTTCTTTCATGCCGTGCTGTCGGTCAGCACCGGCAGCGGCGTCTTCATTCTCGACAGTTTGAGCAATGTAGTTTCCCGCGACACAGACCTGCCGACCTACGTGCCGCTGTATTCGTTCAGCACCGATCGCGCGTGGATCCATGGCGCGAAGACCGGTTCTGCTCAAATAGCCGATATCAAGGGCGGCCTTTCGACGGTCGCGCCTGGTGAAGGTGTGCAGCCGTAAGCTCCCATCAGAGAGTCTTGAGCGCTCTATCTCTTGTTTGACGCAATTTTCCACGGAAACCGCTCACACTTTTCCCGGAATTGCTCTAGCCGCCGAAGACGAACGCCATCAGCAGTTCCGGCTCGACCACCGGCGCCCGCACCGCGCTCAGTTGACCGCGGTAGCGGCGGTCGCCGGCGCCTATGACGAAACCGGTCGCGACCGGCGTCTCGCCATTGGCGTCGAGCCTAGCGAATATGTCGGCGACATTGAGGTCCAGCGCCAGCTTGAGATCCTGGCGCGCGTCCTCGTTCGGCGCCACCGGCAATTGCCGCCGCACCAGTTGCTGGAACGGCGCATTGAAGGTCAGGATCTTCTTCGACGATGCCAGGGCAAAGGCCGGCGAGGGACAGGCGACGAGAATGGCGCTGATGGTCTTGATCGACGCGAGCCTCTGCAAGGTGAGGTTTTGGTCGGCCAATCCACGCATGCAGGCTACGCGAATTGCCGATGTCAGGTTTCCGGCGTTGGCGTGGCTCTCTGCAATTTCCTCGATCAGTGTGCCGATCGTGCATTTGCGGCTTTCCGCCATCTGCTTCAGCGAAGTCCAGAACGCCCTCTCCAGACGAATGCCGCGGCGCGTGCCGCCACGCGCCACAACCCGGAACTCGAGACCGAAATCCTCACTCGCCAGCGGTGGCAGCAGCCGGTCGCGATCGACCGGGCGGGAGATCGCACTATCGCTCACTCATTGCCTCCTCCCGCGCCTTGTTGATTGGTTTCAGAAGGTAGGTGAGAATCGTTTTGCGTCCGGTCTTGATGTCGACCGAACAGATCATGCCGGGGATGATCGAATAGGTCTTGCCGTCGCGTGTCAGGGTCGATTTGTCGGTGGCGACACGCACCTGATAGTACGGTTCGCCGGTCTTCTGGTCGACAAGGCTGTCGGCAGTGATGTTCGACACCTTGCCTTCGATGCCGCCGAAGATCGAGAAGTCATAGGCGGTCACCTTGATCAGGGCATCCTGGCCCGGCCGGATGAAGGCGACGTCCCGCGGTGAGACCCGGGCTTCGACCAGCAGGGTCTCGGACGTCGGCACGATACCCGCGACGACCGCGCCGGGCTGGACGAAGGCGCCGACCGTGTTGATGTCAAGCGTGTTGACGATACCATCGACAGGCGAACGGATATCGGTACGCGCCACCTTGTCGGTGGCACCGCGTATCGTCTCGTCCACCACCGAGAGATCGGCCAGCGCCTGCGTCAGATCGCTGAGCGCTTCCTGTTGCAGCTGCAGGCCAAGTTCGTCGACCTGAAGCTTGGCTTCCGTGATGGCAGACCTGGCTTTCTTGATGGTCTCTCCGGCAAGCGTCAGCTGACCATTGAGCTCGGTCTGCTCGCGCTCGACGCGGAGCTGCTCGGTTCGCGCCATCAGGCCTTTCTTGACCATCGCTTCGACCAGCTTCGCCTCCTGGTCGCTGACGGCCAGGTTCTTGGTGAGGCGATCGGCATTGGCGTTGGCTTCGTCGAGTTCCTTCTCACGCTGATCGAGCCGCGACTTTAGAACCGACAGTTTGACTTCGAAGTTGTCGCGCCGCGCGATTAGCAGCTTCTGCTCGTTGTCGCAGATTTCCGGCGCCACCTTCTGGATCTCGGACGGACAGGGAAACGCGCCCTCGAGGCTGCCGGTCTGTTCGAATTGGAGCCGCGCAATGCGCGTCTGCAGCGCCCGCGCCTTGGCCTGCTGCTCGCCAAGGCTGGAAGTGTTGAAGGTGTTGTCGAGACGAATGATGAGGTCATTCTTCTTGACGACCTGACCGATCGTCACGGCGATTTCCTGAACCACGCCCGGCTCGCTGGCCTGGATGATCTGGGTCTTCGACGCCGGTATGATCTTGCCGTCGCCGCGTGCGATTTCATCGACCTCGGCGAAGGATGCCCAGGCTACCGAACTCGCAAAAAGCGCTCCGATAATGAATATCGAAGCCGACGCAAAAAGCGGCGGACGATCTTCCCTGGCTAGCATTTACCACGTCCCAACGTGCTGTATTCACGCATAATTCTGTTCGTCAGGCGCTTGTTTTCTGCAGCGCCTGTATCACTTGGTCTTTCGGTCCATCGGCAACGATCTTGCCCTGCTCGATGACAATCAGGCGGTCGGCCAGCTCGAGCATGCTGAAGCGGTGCGTCGATACGATCAGGGTCGTGTTGCGATCGAAGGCCACTTTGAGCTGCTTGATCAGCTGGCGCTCGGAAGCCAGGTCCATCGAGCCGGACGGCTCGTCCAGGAACACGATTTTCGGTTTGGTCAGCAACAGGCGGGCAATTGCCATTGTCTGCCTCTGACCGCCCGAGAGATTGGTGCCGCGCTCGCCGACATTCATGTCGTAGCCTCGCGGATGGCGGGAGACGAAGTCGTCGACGCCGGCAGCCTTGGCCGCCTCGACGATCTGCTCATCGGTCGCCTCCGGGCACGCCATCAGAAGATTTTCCTTGATGGTGCCCGAAAACAGATCGTTGGCTTGCGCGACGATCCCGACCGCGGCGCGAACCTCAGATGGGTGGTATTGGCGGATGTCGATCCCGTCCAGCAGCAGCTCGCCGGAGGTCGGCAGGAAAAGCCTGCCGATCAGCCTCCCCATGGTCGTCTTTCCCGAGCCTATGCGGCCGATGATGCCAATCCGCTCACCGGGCTTCACCGAGAAATTCAGGCCGGTCAGCACTTCGTTTTCGGAACCCGGGTAGACAAAGCCGACATTCCTGAATGCCATTGCACCGTTGCGAATGGGGCGGTTGACGAAACCAACCGTGTCCGGCCGATCCTCAGGCTGCGCCATGATCGAATTCACCATTCGCAGGGACAGCATCGCCTGGCGAAGTCTGGACAAGGTGATCGCAATCTGCCCAAGCGGGGCCACCGCCCGGCCCGCCAGCATGACGGTGCCGATGATGGCGCCGGTCGAGACATGCCCTTCCGAAAAGGCATAGGCGCCGGCCACGATCAAAGCGACGGTGACCATCTGCTGGATGGCTTGCGTTATGTTGCCGGCGGCAGCCGAAAGCTGTTTGATCTTCTCGGACGTGTTGGATGCGTTCTTGGAATGCTCCGCCCATTTTCGCAGAAGGTACGCCTCTGCCCGCAGCGATTTGATCGTTTCCAGCGTGGAGATGGATTCCACCAGCAGGGCCTGGCGCTGCGAAGCCTCGTTCATGGAAGCGGCAACGCGTTTGCCGATGCGCCGTTGCGTGATCAGCCCGACGATCACCGAGGCGACAAAGGCAATGGCCGGTATGACGACCAGCCAACCGCCTATCGCATAGATGACAAGAAGAAAGACGAAGACGAAGGCTGTGTCGATGAAGACGCTGATGGTGTTCGACGTGAAAAACTCGCGCACGAACTCGTACTGGGTCACCCGATTTGCATATTCGCCGGTTGAGCCGGGCCTTGCCGACAAGGACGAGTTCAGCACCTTCTCGAAAAGCATATAGGAGATGCGAAGATCGGCCTTGCGCCCGGCATAGTCGATCAGTGACGCTCTGGCGGTCTTCAAGAGCAGGTCGAACAGAATGACCGCGCCGATCCCGATCGACAGCACCCAGAGCGTCGATATCGCCTTGTTCGGCAAGATCCTGTCGTAGACGTTCATGGTGAAGATCGGTGAGGCAAGAGCCAGCAGATTGATGAATACCGCCGACAGGATGACCTTCGAATAGGTGCGCCAGAACGGCCCCATCGTGCCGGTCAGCCAATGACGCCGCTCGATCTTGGCCGCCGAACCGACGCTCATCGCCTCTACTGCGTTGGCATAGGTTATCGAGAAGGAAACGCCGCCACTAATATAACTTCCGGAAAACTCGGATTTGCTAATTGTCGTGCGCCCGTCTTCCTGGGGAGCGGTCGTAAATCCACCGTCCTCGGTCTGGGCAAGCAGCGCTACAGGCAACTGGCTGACGCGAAACAGAATGGCGGGAAGGTCGATGCGTCCGCGAAGAAAGTCGCGATGGCTGAATTCCGTGATTTCAAGACCGATGCGTTCGGCAAGATGCCGGATGGCGTCGATATCGATGCGGGTGTCTGACAGCGGCACGCCGGCAAACAGCACGGTCTCGGAACTCGGCCTGCCGAGGTACCCGGCAACAGCGGAGAAGCAGGCCTTGAACGCCTCTTTTGGGGAGAGGATTTTGGGTTGTGGGTTCACGATCGGCCCGCAGGACTATCGTTCGTCCTTGACCTTCCTACTTCTTTCTTACCGGTGCGAGGATGTCGAAAGGCAGATCGTTCGTCTGCTCCGACGGCGTGCGCGCATAGGTTTCGGTGTCGGCCGTTTCAGGTGCATTGAACTCGGCCTTGGCATAGGCGGTGGCCTGTTTTGCCGGCTGAAGATTCATGGTCTTCAGCAACTGCCCGGTTGCCGCCAGCAGCCGGTACTGCGCGAAAAGCGACGCGTAGGATGCGGTGTCGGCAAGCGTAGCTGTGTTGAACCGCGTGTTCTGCGCGTCGAGCACATCGAGCAGCGAGCGCTGTCCGACCTTGAACTGCTCGCGATAGGACGCCACCAGCCTTTCGTTGGCGGCAGCCTGAAGCTTCAATGTCTTTGCCAGATCGGCCTGCCGGAAGCGGCGATCCCACGACGTACGGACGGCCTCCTCGATCTCGCGCAGAACCTGGTGCAGCACAAGGCGCTGCTCGCTGGTGCGGCGAACCTGCTCTTGCTCGTTGGCTTTGTCGATGCCGCCGCGATAGAGGTTCCAGCGCAGCACCAGCCGTGCCTGCAGGTCGCTGGCGTCGCCATCGTCGCCGTCGATGTCATAGCCGCCGCGGGCGCGGCCTTCGGCGATGACGGAGGGCCCGAATTTCGCCCGCGCCGCATCCACCAGGGAGGCGGCGGCGTCGATATCGCTGTTGGCCATGTGGACGCGCGGATTGTTCTGTCGCGCCAGCCCTAGCGCGTCGTCGAGCGACCTTGGCAGCGCGCTCGAGACATCGCCTGGCCTTGACGCGTTGGTCAGCGGCTTACCGACCGTCTTGAAGAACCGTATCTTGGAAGCCTCCAGTTCTTCGGTCGCCTCCTGCATACGTGCCTTGGCAGCGAACAGCCGCTCCTCGGCCTGCTGGCGATCAGCCTCGTTCAACGCGCCGCCTGCAATACCTTGCCGGATGTCGCCGAGGATTGCCTGGTGAAAGCCCAGATTCTTCTTCGCTTCTGAAACGATCGAAGCCTGCAGCATGTATTCGAGATAGTCCTGGACGACAGACAGTCCAATGAATTCAGACCGTTCCAGCACCCGGAACGATGCGCCGTCGACCCGCGACGCCTGACGGTTCAGTTCCGCCCGCCTGGCCCCGCTGTCATAAAGCGTCTGCGTGACAACGACATCGGCTTCCGCCGGATAGAGCGCGTCATCCTCTATGGACAGCGAACGCCGGGAGGAATTGTCGAGACGACGAACCCCTGCCGACGCCTCGACATCGACGCTGGGAAGATAGAGTCCCTTCGCTTGGCGCAGCTCGAATTCGATTGCTTCGCGGTTTTCGATCGCTTGGCCAATTTCGGGGTTGGACTCCACCGCAACCGCCATCGCCTCCTGGAGAGTGAGCGCGTGAGCATTCCCACAGCTCAATATGGCGACCGTCGTCAGCAGGCCAAGGCGCTTGCCAATGGCCGGCATAACTATTGTTTTCATTTTGCCCATCCCAACGTTTCCCCGCGCCCTTATCCCCGGGCGCTACAACTCAAGCGTGATTGTTCACAAATTTACAAAATATGTGAGCGCTTATTGATTTAGTGACCGGTAAAACGCTGAGTTCAAGCCATAAATCTAAGGAATGTAGCAAAAATAGCACATAAAGATACTCAGGTGCGGTTTCTGGCAACAGCCATCCGGGTTCGCGCAGGCAAAGGAGAATGCTCCCCGGGAAGGGACCGCAGTGGCAACTTACAACCAATCTGCTCAGATAGCCTGACTATTTCTGGGGCGCATATTCATCTGCGAGCCCACATGGCAATTGGTTGGCAACAGGATGAACTTCGAGGCAAGTGAGCCCGTCCTAATCCGGCGCGTCGACTCGTAAATCCGTTCCACGGATTACAACTGCCTGCAAGCTGCCGCATGTTCGTACTTCCCAAGTCTCATCGGCCATATCGAGACGCTAGACCGTCAGCTGGTCGCGCGGCTGTTGCCACAGCTGCCGATCTGCAACCGGCCCCAATTTCCGACGTTCTGGACCTGGTCTCCCAAGGTTTGGAAAACGAGGTCAGCTATGGTCGGCAGTTCGGGGTCGCGGGAGCATACGGGAAGCTTTCAGATTTTGGCCCACGAAGAACTCAACAAAATCAACGATTTTCATTCGCCCTCCGGGCCTACCATAGCCATTGATTTTGAAACGCGCAAATGCACCTGGAGCAGTGACGGTAATTTCGAAAAGTGTTTGGCGCGGCTGTCGAACGCCACAAACTGCAAAAAATCGTCCGATTGATCCCGATAGTTGGTGAAACCTCAAAATATTTTTTGCGCCGATTTTTCCTTTAAATCAAAAGGGTAATTTTTTGACGGTTCTGGTGGCGGACTTTTTTGCTTTGATGGAAAACACTGACAGTCGTTCAATGGTTATAGGCTGTATAAACAATCGAGTGGGAATGATTCAGGCCCACTCAAACGCCGCCGAAAACACGCCAATCTGACGTAACGCGCTGAACCTTCCGCATATTCCGCGGCTATCGCAAGAGTGCCGGGCGTTGTTTGCGTACTTGGCCGACGTGTCTTTGCTTGGCAAGTTCCTTCCGCGACAAGGATCTGCTCGACAGCATTTTCGTCGCTATTGCCCATGCGGAGCCTTGGAGGATCAAAACCGGTTAGCAGCATGACGCGCACGGTTCAGAGCAAGCGACCCAGATTTCCGATTTGCTCAGAGTCCCCTAGCCTGTGGCTCTTTGTACAGCGGGCCTTGAGAGTCTAGCTCGACCTTTTTGAAAGCTCGCCTCCAATCGCTGGACGAGTTTGGCGGCAAGGCTAGTCGTCTCCATCGGTGTTATGATCGATGCCAGGGAGGCCGCCTGGACCATGGCGTGAACTCATTGCCGCATGCTGGCAGTGCAAGGCAATGAACTGACTGCACAACATGTAGGTGCATTCGTGGATCAAATTTCCAGATAGCCAAACAGCGCGCGTATCTCGATTAGGTGGCAAGGAGTTGCGAAAGCTATGTTCGCAGTTTGAGAATCGTCCGATATGCCGCACAACGATGCCGGCAAGACGAGCCGAGAATGATCTGACGCAATGTTCAGATCCAAGAAGGACGGTTACCTGTGGCCCAGAAAGGAATCACACTAAAGGACGTTGCCGCAGCGGCTAAGGTGTCGCGCGCCACGGCCGCCCGGGCGCTCAACAGCTATGGTTACGTTGGCGACGAGACGGCGCTCCGCGTGGTTGAGGCAGCCGAAAGGCTGGGCTATCGGGCCAACCTCGTCGCGCAGGCGCTGCGCAGCGGACAATTGCCGATCATAGGCTTCGTGCCCGGCGATATCCAGAATCCGTTCTTCGCCCGAATCGCGCACGACATAGAGGTGGAACTGCGCAAGCACCGCCACAATCTTCTGATTGCCAGCAGCGAGGAGAATGTAGAACAGGAGAAAGAACTGCTTGAGAGCCTTCGCTCGCTCAGCATTCGCGGCTTCATCCTTGCCCCAACGTCTGCAACCGACAGCCAGCATATTGTGCAACTGGCCCGCGAAGGCGCACCGATCGTGCTCATCGACCGCGTGGTAAAGGACCTGCAATGCGACAGCGTCGTCGTCGACAACGAGGGCGGGGCACGCGAGGCAGTGGACTATCTAGTTGGCAACGGTCACCACCGGATCGGTCTTTTGCGCGACGAGTCACGCATCTTTACGGCACAGGAACGCTTGGCTGGCTACCAAAACTCGCTCCACTCGCATGGGATCGCAATCGATGAAGCGCTCATCGGCGTATCGCGCTCGACCGTCGAGCACGCCATCGAAGCCACGATCCGCCTGTTCAGCCGGCGCAATCGCCCGACCGCACTGTTCACGGTGGACAGCCTCATGACGCAAGGCGCGCTTCTTGGCCTGCGTTCAATGGGGCTCTCGATTCCGCATGATGTGTCGGTGGTTGGCTTCGATGACTTCAACCTCGCCACGTTCACCGATCCGCAGATAACGGTCGTGGCGCAACCCATCTCCGAGATCGGACCGCTCGCCGCCAGATATCTGCTGGAGCGGCTTGCCGGCAAAAAGGTTGCACCGCGCCGTACCCGATTTCAGACCCGCTTGATCGTACGCGGATCGGTTGCCCGGCGCGCTGTGCGCTAAAGAGCAAACCCCTCGATTTCGGAGAATTTCGTCTAAAGGACTTGCCATTGGCGAAATTGCGTGCCCATTATTGCTTGTGAGATCGATCTCACATCGGAAAAACGAGCTAGACGGCCCACCGACGCCTAAGGCGGGCTAGAGGCCTGTCACATGCGAAATACAAGGAAAACGTCATGCTGAACTTCGATAGGGACCGCTTCGTGAAGATCCAAAGCGGGGCCGTCGCCGTCGCAGGTGAGGTTCGCTCACTCATGCGCACACTGCTGGCAGATGGCGTCGAGCGGCTGTTTTTCATGGGCACCGGCGGCGTGCAGCTTCTAACCTTGCCCGCGATCGAGTTGGCGCAGCGCTGTTCTACCTTCCCGGTGAGCGGTGCCTATCCGGCGCAGGTCGTGATCGATCCGCCCGCCGGTCTCGACAGCAAGGCCGTGGTGGTCATCCCGTCCTTGTCGGGCACGACCAAGGAAGGCGTCGAGCTCATGGCCTTTCTGAAAAAACGTGGTGTGCGCACGATTTCGCTCACCGGCCATTCGGATACGCCAATCGCACGGGAGGCTGACCACAATTTCACGAACTTCGCCGAAGACGACACCTCGTCGGAATCCTTCTACCTGCAGACGCTGCTGATCGTCCTGGCCCTGCTGGAAGAGCGCGGCGAATATGATGATTTTGATGGCACTGTCGCCGAACTCAAACTGCTGCCGGATCTGCTTGCCGACGCCAAGGCTGCCTTTGAGGACAGGGCGGCCGAACTGGCCCAGACAATCAAGGACGATACCTATCACATCTTCACCGGCGCCGGCTCGGTGTGGCCGGAGGCACACTATTACGGCATGTGCATCCTCGAAGAGATGCAGTGGATTCGCACCCGCCCGGTGCACGCCGCCGACTTCTTCCACGGTACGCTCGAGTTGGTCGAGCCGGGCGTCAGCGTTTTCGTGTTCAAGGGCGAAGATGCCCTTCGGCCCCTGGCCGACCGGGTCGAGAACTTCGCCAGGCGCTACACGGACCGCGTTCGCACGCTGGACGCGGCCTCGGTCAAGTTGCCGGGCATCTCCGCAAAGGTCCGCGGCATGATCTCGCCGGTTCTGCTCGCCACCTTGCTCGAGCGGCTGAGCGCCCATCTCGAGGTGCTGCGCAACCACCCGCTGACCACCCGTCGCTACTACAAACGCGTGGAATATTGATCCCCTCTTACCTCTGAAGGAGCTATCCATGAAACGTTCGCTGCAAGTCGTGGCGGTCACGGTGGCCGCGGTATCATCATTGGGGTTGTCGATAAGCGGCAGTTCCGCCGCTTCGCCGGCTGTCACGGCCGACCCAAACGCCAAGGTGGAATACACCGGCACGCTTTCGGTCCTGACCAAGTTCGGGCTGCAACAGCTGTCGCCCTATTTCGTCAACCTGGCACAGGCCTATGAGAAGCTCCATCCGGATGTGAAGGTCGAACTTATCCAGGAGAGCGACGACAGCGTGAAGGGCAAGACCAAGACGCTGGTCGCTTCCAACTCGCTGCCCGATATCTATTTCTCCTGGACAGGCAGCTGGGGTGGCAATTTCGTGCGCGGCAATCGCGCCGTTGATCTCACGCCCGTCATTGCTGCCGATACCGAGTGGGGCAAGTCGCTGTCTCCAGCCGCCGTCAAGGCGTTCCAGTACAACGGCAAGTTCTATGGCATTCCGCTTTACCAGGATGCCAAGTTCATGGGCTACAACAAGCAGATCTTCGCCAAGCTCAGCCTCAAGGCACCCGCCACTTTCGAGGACTTGCTGACCAGCTGCGACGCCATCCGCAAATCCGGCGTGACACCGATCTCCTTCGGCAACAAGGAGGCTTGGCCGGCGATCCACTTTGCAGGCCAGCTGCTCGCCTACAACGTGCCGCAGGCAACGCTGGAACGCGACTTCGATCCGGCCACCGCCCAATAC
Source organism: Mesorhizobium sp. M0676 (assembly GCF_040320535.1). NCBI lineage: Bacteria > Pseudomonadati > Pseudomonadota > Alphaproteobacteria > Hyphomicrobiales > Phyllobacteriaceae > Mesorhizobium > Mesorhizobium sp. M0676. The sequence goes on along the minus strand of NZ_JAMYPU010000020.1, from coordinate 101,237 downwards.
AGCGATCCAGGCTATGTCGCAGCACTCAAGCAGTTCAGCCAGCTTGTCGAGCGCTGCACCGATGGCGCCGGCGTCAACGGCACATCCTATGCCTCGGCTCTCCAGGCCTTCACCAACGCCCAGTCGGCCATGTACTACCAGGAAATCATCGAGTTCGATCAGGCCGCCACGCCGGAGTCGGCGTTAAAGCCCGCCGATTTCGGATTCTTCCGGCTGCCGGTGCCCGCCGGCGCCAAGGGTGACGCCAAGTCGATCGAGGGCGCGCCGGAGGGCTACATGATCAATGCGGCATCGAAGAACATCCCGCTGGCGATCGATTTCATGAAGTTCGTGACCTCGAAGGAAAATGCGCAGGTCTTGTCTGCGCCACCCTATGGCCAGCCGAGCGCCACCATCGGCGGCGCCTCGGAATCGAACATGAGCGCGGCTGTGGTCGATGGCCTCAAGGATATCAACGCCGCCTCATACCTCATGCCCTGGCTGGATACGGCCAACCCACCGCGCGTCGCCGCCGTCTGGCTGTCCAGCCTGCAGGCGCTGGCGGGCGGCTCGATGACTCCCGAGCAAGTGATGGACGAGGTGCGCAAAGCCGCATCCGCGGCCAAATAAAGCAGGCGAGCATGGCAAGGGCCTCGGACACAGTGGACAGCGGCGCCGACATCGGCGTCGCCAGGCCGCAACGGCCAAAGAGCCGGCGGGCCTGCTTCGCCAACCTGTTGTCGTTGCGATGGGCGGCGATCGCGCTCATCCTCATCGGCTGGTTCGTCTATTATCCGATCGTCGACAATTTCATCGTCAGCACCACCGACCAGGACATCTACACCGGCGAGGTCACCAATGTCGGCCTCGCCAACTACGACCGGCTGCTGCATGACCCGGTCGTGCTGCTGGCGCTGTGGAACAACTGCCTCTACGCTCTCATCTCCGTCATCTTCCAGGTCTTCGGCGCGTTCCTGCTGGCGGCCATTATCGAGGACCTGAAAAGCGAAAGCTGGCGCCGGCTGTGGCGCGCCGTCTATTTCGTGCCGTCGGCAATCTCGATCACGGTGACCGGCCTGCTGTTTTATTTCATCTACCAGCCGCAGATCGGCTTGCTGGATGCCGCGCTCAGCCGTGTTGGACTGAGCCAGCTCGTCATGCCTTGGCTCGGCAATGAGCACACCGCCATCTATGCCATCATCGCCATGAGCCAATGGCAGGGTTTTGGCTATTCGACGCTGCTGTTCGCCATCGCCATCCAGAAGATCCCGCGCGACCTCTACGATGCCGCAACGATCGACGGCGCGGGTCCTCTTCGCCGCCTGTGGAGCATCACCTTTCCGCTGACCCGGGAAATGACGGGGTTGATGATCATCGTCACCATCACGGGCGCGTTCCAGGTGTTCAACGAGGTCATGGTGATGACCGCAGGCGGGCCCAACAACAGCAGCCAGGTGCTGGGCACGTGGCTCTACCAGAAGGCCTTCATCGAGGACAATTTCGGCTATGGCGCGGCGATCGCCGCCGTCATCTTCATGTTGACCATGCTCACAGGTGCGGCACAGCTCTGGTACACCAAGCGCCGCCGGGTGCAGCTATGAGTGCGATGGTCGCAGCCGGTCGCAGCCGGCACGTCAATGTGTGGTCGGTCATCGCCAGGACGTTGCTCTATTCATTCCTGGTCTGCCTTGGTGTCGTCGTCATCTATCCGCTGATCTGGATGGCGCTGAGCGGCTTCAAGGACAATGCGCAGATCTTCGGCGATCCCTTCGCCCTGCCCACCCATTGGTCGTGGAACAATTACGTGCAAGCGTGGAACCAGGGCGTGCGTGGCTACGTGACAGTCTCGGTGCTGGTGACCGTCGCTTCGGCCATATGCACCGTGCTGATCAGCGCCTGGACGGCTTTCGGCCTGACCCGCACCAAGATGCCGGCAAAGCCGCTGGTTATCGCCATCGTTCTGGGCGGCTTGATGCTGAGCCCCACGGTGGCGATCATTCCACTGGTGAAGATGTTGCAGGCGCTCGGTCTCTACAACACCTACTGGGCGCTGATCATTCTCTACACGGCGTTCCGTGTGCCGTTCACCACCTTCCTCATCCGCGCCTACATGCTGGATCTGCCTGAAGACATCGACGAGGCGGCGACGATGGATGGCGCCAGCGAGGGTCAGATCTTCTGGCGCATCACCTTGCCGCTGTGCCGGCCGATCATCATTTCCTGCGTCATCCTGCACGTCCTGTTCGCCTGGAACGAATATCTCTTCGCCATGATCTTCACGAGCGGCTCGGATGTGCAGACGCTGCCGGTCGGACTGACGTCGATCATGGCAACCCACGGGACCAACTATGCCGTGGTGTTCGCGGCCATGACGATCTCGGCGCTGCCTATCGTGATCGTGTTCTTTGGCGCGCAACGCTACTTCATCCGTGGCTTGGCCGAAGGCATCGGCAAATAACAATTCCCGAAAGGAGCCTTCATGCCGCAGCTCGCTGCTCATCAGCTGATCGGAGCCAATTTCAGCTTCCAGCACTTCCCCTTCGATGAGGTCGCCAGGACGATCCGAGGCTTTGGCCTGCGCGAGATCGAGCTGTGGGGGATTGCCCAGCATCTGGACCTGTTCCACGCCACGGACGCACGTGTCGAATCCGTTCGCCGGGTACTCGCCGACAACGAGCTGTCGGCCTGGTGCTTTACGCCTGAGCAGGTGTTGTATCCAATCAACATTGCCTCCGGCGACGCCGCACTGCGCCAGGACAGCATCGAGCGGTTTTGGCGTGCAGCCGACATCTGCGCGGCGCTTGGCGCCCGCTATCTCTTCCTGACGCCCGGCCGGGGCTACGAGAGCGAACCCCGGCAACCGGCATGGGACCGCGCGGTCGGTTCGATCGGCGAGATCGCCCGGCGCGCCGCCGCAAACGGGGTGCGCTGCCTGCTCGAGCCGTTGCAGCGGTTCGAGAGCAACCTCGTCAATAATGCGGCAGGCCTGCGCCAAATGCTGGATGAGGTGGGCGCCGGCAATATCGATATCGTGCTCGACACTGTCGCCATGGCCACGGCCGGCGACACCGTGGCCGGCTATGTCGACCTGTTCGGCTCGCGGCTGGCGCATGTTCATCTGGTCGACGGCACGCCAGGCGGGCATCTGGTGTGGGGGGAGGGCACGCTGCCGCTCGACCACTATGTCAGCGAACTCGCGCGCCTCGGCTATGCCGGTAAGTTCACCTTCGAGCCGTTCGGCAACGGCTCCTACGCGCTCGATCCGGTAAAAGCCTGGACACGCTGCCTTGGCGCCATCGCGCCGTATATCGATCGCGCAACGGTGCCGGCATGAGGTCGAAAAAGCTTATCGCGGTCGGGGACAATTGCCTTGATGCCTATTTGACCAACAACTTGATGACGGTGGGCGGCAATGCCTTGAATGTCGCGGCGCAATGGCGGCGCAACGGCTGGTCCGCGCGCTATTTCGGCGCCGTCGGGAACGATCCCGAAGGCGACGTGGTGCTTGCCGAACTGCAAGGTGCCGGCCTATCTCCGGACGACGTCGAACGGCGTCCCGGCGATACGGCCGTCACCTTGCTGCGCGATGAATCCGGCGACCGGAAGTTCCTGCACGAATCCTTCGGTGTGGGCGAAAACTACATGCCGGCGCCCGCGCATTATGCGGTCATCGCCGCGGCCGACTGGGTGCATCTCGGCACCAACGCCAACAAGCACCTTGTTCAACGATTGGTGACGGACCATGTGCCGTTCAGCATCGATCTATCGACCGCCCATATGGCGCTGCCGCTCGACGGTGTCCCGCTTTTGTTTGCGTCCGGACCGGACGATGTCGATGTTCCCATCGAGCCATCGCTGGGCGCGCTCAGGGCGGCCGGCGCAAGGCAGGTAGTTTTGACCTGTGGTCGACGCGGCTCCTACTTCGACGATGGCACGAATGTCGTGCATGCGCCGGCGACGCTTGTCGATGTCGTGGATACGTGTGGCGCCGGCGACAGTTTCATTGCCACTTTCCTCGCCGGCTTCCATTTCGGCGGCCTCGGCGCCCTGGAGGCATTGCACAGGGCGTCGATCGCGGCGGCGCAGACCTGCACCCATCTTGGCGGGTTTCCCCAGAGACCGCGTCCGATACCCGATTGGCTGCCAGCCAAATATGCCAGCTTCATTGTCGATGCGCAGGGAGCCCAAGCGTGAGTACAATTCGTTTGCGGCAGCCTGCGGTCGCGCTTGCATCTGACCGGTCGTTTTGGCTGCAGGACATTGCCGCCGCCCCTGCGACCGAGCCATTGCGAGGCGACGAGCGCGCCGACGTGGTGATCGTCGGTGGCGGCTATACCGGTCTGTGGACGGCGCTGCGGATCCTTGAACTTGCGCCGCAAACGCGGGTGGTGATCCTTGAAGCCGATCTGTGCGGATCGGGGGCCTCGGGGCGCAACGGCGGTCAGGTCCATTCATGGTTCGCCGAAATCGACCAGATCAGTGCGGTCGTCGGTCTCGAGGAAGCGCGCCTGCTGTGCGCCGACACGGTGGCATCGATCGCGGAGCTGAAGACGCTGCAGCAAAACGGCACCATAGACATGGACCTGAGGCTGGACGGATGGTTGTGGACAGCAAGCTCCATTGCGCAGGAAGGCGCTTGGGAGACCGCCGTGGCCTTGACGGCGGCTGTTGGAGAAAACCGTTTCAGCCCGCTGACAGCCGAGGACATTCAACGCCGCACCGGTTCATCGGCCTCCTATGTCGGCGTGGTCGAGACCACTGCCGGCACGGTCCATCCCGCCAAACTTGCCATCGGATTGCGCAAGTTGGCACTGGCACGCAGCGTCATCATCCATGAGCGCAGCCCGGTCCTCGCCATCGAACCCGGCATGACATGCACGGTGCGCACGGCGCATGGCGCGGTACGGGCTGACAAAATCGTGCTTGCCGCCAACGCCTGGCTTTCCGCGCTGCCGGAACTGCGGCGGCATCTTTATGTGGTCGGCAGCGAGGTGATTGCCACTGCCGCCGTTCCCGAACTGCTCGACAGCATCGGCTGGCGCGACGGTGCCTCGATCTGCGATTCCCAGGCCCAGGTGCTCTACTACCAGCGCACCATCGGGGGCAGGGTGGTCTTCGGTCGTGGCAGCGGCAACGTCGCCTTCAGTGGAAATTTCGGCGCCAGCTTCAACCGCAGCCCGGAGCACGGTCGCGACAATATGCGAGAGCTGCACCGGGTCTACCCCTCGCTGCGCGGTGTGGCGATCGAATATGACTGGTCGGGGCCGATCGACTGCGTGCCTGAACACGTTCCTGTCTTCGACCACCTGCGCGATCATCCCAATATCTTCTACGGCATGGGATTTAACGGCACCGGCATCGCGCAGACGCCGATAGCCGGACGCATTCTGGCGAGCCTGGTGCTCGAGCGAAAGGATCGCTGGAGCGAAAGTGGTCTGGTCGGCATCGAGCGGCGCATGTCGCTGCCGCCCGAGCCTTTGCGTTATCTCGGCGCCAGGCTTGTCCGCGCCGCGATGCGCCGCAAGAACGAGGCCGAGATCCGCAACCGAAAGGCGGGCAGGATCACCAATCTTCTGGCGGCCCTGAAGCCAGGCAGGCCCAAGAAGTAGCCGGGCATCTGGCTCATCGTCACGCTCTTCAAACCATGAGCCGGCACGTGCCGTCCCGATGACGGTGGACGCGGCATTGCGATCAGGGTGCTTGCTGGGTTGATCGACGTACATTCTTAAAGCGGAGTGCGTCGACCTTGTTCTAACGTATTCATGTGGGCCGTATCGCCGTCACACCTATGCTTGGCGCACTTGCGGCTTTCCATTCGAGGGCGGGCCAACGGATCCGCGTGCAATGATGGCGGTCGGCAAAACGAGCTTTTCCGCCGGGCGGGAATCTCCCTTCAATCGCCGGATGAGCAATTCCGCGACGCTCTTGCCAAGCGCGTAGACGGGCTGGTCGATAACGGTGATGGGCGGCGTGGTGACGCTCGTCCAGTCCGCATCATGGAAAGTGATGAGCGAAATGTCGTCGGGAACCCGCAGGCCGCGCTCGCGGGTCACCTTGAAGATCTCCAGCGCAATGACGCTGTCGGAGGCGAGGATCGCCGTCGGCCGATCCGGCGCCGACAGCATCTCGCCGGCAACCCTGCGCGTTTCGGTGGGGCTTGTCGCGCCAAGGCGAACAAAGCGTTCTGGCCGATCAAGTCCGGCCTCTCGGCACACGGTGAGGAAACCGTCGATGCGCTCACGGACCGACGAGGTGTAGATCTGCCCGAGATCGCGGTACTCGTGCCCTTCGGCGTCGACCGCGGTCACATAGGCGATGTTGCGGTGGCCGGCATCGGCTAGAAAGCGGGTCGCCAGCATGGCGATGCCGCGATCGTCGGTCGTGACCGTATCGACATCCAGATCTGCCAGCGCCCTATCCAGCAGGGCAAGCGGTCGGCCCGAGCGGTGGATATCGCGCAGGTGCGCGATGTCGCGCGATTCCGACGGCGTGACGATCAGCCCGTCGACGCGCTTGCCGATGAGCAGTTTCACGGCCGCCTTTTCCGCCTCGATCTTCTCGCCGGAATTGGCCAGGATGACGTTGAACCCGGCTGCCTTTGCCGCGTCGCTGATGCCGCGTACCGCGAGGCTGAAGAACGGGTTCTCGATGTCGCCGACAACCACGCCGATGATGCCGGAGCGGCCGGTCGTCATGCTGCGGGCGAGCTCGTTCGCACGATAGTCCAAGGCCTTGGCCGCGGCCATGACTTCCGCGCGGATCATGTCGCTGACGACGCCGTATCCGCCGAGCACGCGCGCGGCTGTCGCTTTCGAAACATTGGCCGCACGGGCGACGTCGCTGACCGTTATCGACGGGGTCTTGGGGGCGGTTCTTTTCATCGGATGACGACTACAAGAGTTGTTGACGGGAGGTCAACGTGGCGATAACGATTAACAAAGAGACCGGTCTCATACAATATGAGACCGGTCTCTTTAGAAGGAGTGGAGCCGAGAGGCGTGACGGACCGTGATTTCGGCAAGGGCATGTCGGGGCGCCAGATGGCGGCTCGACGGAAATACCAAGAAGAACAGACCTTCAGAGTGGAGAAAGACATGAGCAGCAAAGAAATTCTCAAGTCGTTGATGTGCCCGGTCAGAACCGGCGCAATGGCTCTTATGGCGATGTGCCTCGGCGCCGGGCTGGTTTCAGGAGCGGCCGCCGCGGATGACAATCCCTATGGCCTTATTGATGCGAAGGTCATTAGCGTCGGAACCATGGGCGATGCCAAACCCTACGCTTTCACCCAGGCCGATGGGTCGTTCACCGGCTTCGACATCGAATTGTTCCGCAACGTCGCGAGCCGCCTTGGCTTCAAGCCCGACCAGGTGATCTTCACCGGCCAGGAATTCTCGGCGCTGATGCCTTCGGTTGCAAACGAGCGCTTCGATGTCGCGGTCGCGGCAATCGGCACGACGGAAGCACGCAAGAAGACCGTCGACTTTTCCGACGGGTATATCGCAGGCTATCTCTCCGTGCTTACCGCCGACAAGGCGATCACGGCGGCGGACGGGCTCAAGGGCAAACGTCTCGGCGTCGTACAAGGCACGCTCCAGGAAATCTACGCGGCGAAGAATTTTGTCGGAACCGATCTCGTCAAATTCCCCGACAACAACTCCGCCGTTTCGGCGCTTAACAACGGAACCGTGGATGCCCACTTCCTCGATTACGAGGCCGCCAAGGACTATGGCCTTCGCTACCCGAACCTGAAGATCGCGGTCAATATTCCTTCCTTTGACGCGCCGGCCGGCTTTGTCCTGCGCAAGGGCAACGACAAGCTCCGCAATGCGCTGAACACCGCCCTTCACGCGGCCATGCAGGACGGCACCTGGAAGACGCTTTATGAAAAGTGGTTCCCCGGCTCGCCGATGCCCGACCAGTATCTTCCCAAGAAGTAGACCGTACCCGGCCGCTGGCTTTCATGCCGGCGGCCGGATTACGCCTCCGTCCTTGATGCGGACGATGTAAATAGCGCAACCAAAAGGGGGGCGAATGAACTGGCTCGAAAACCTGCGGCGCAGTTTCCTCGACTGGCACGCAATGGCGGACGTGCTGCCCAGCATGATCACCATCGGATTGAAGAACACCTTGATCCTCGCCGCCGCGTCGACAGTACTGGGTGTCATCCTCGGCATGATCCTGGCGGTCATGGGCATCTCGCAATCGCGCTGGCTGCGCATTCCGGCGCGGGTCTACACGGATATATTCCGTGGGCTGCCGGCGATCGTCACCATCCTGCTGATAGGCCAGGGCTTTGCCCGCATCGGCCGTGAAATCTTCGGCCCTTCGCCCTTTCCGCTCGGCATTCTTGCGCTGAGCCTGATCGCCGGCGCCTATATCGGCGAAATATTCCGCTCGGGCATCCAGAGCGTCGAGCGCGGGCAGATGGAGGCCTGCAGGGCGCTCAGCATGAGCTACGGCCAAGGCATGCGCCTGATCGTGATACCGCAAGGCATCCGCCGCGTCTTGCCGGCCCTCGTCAACCAGTTCATCGGCAACGTCAAGGATTCAAGCCTTGTCTACTTCCTCGGTCTGCTCGCCTCGGAGCGCGAGGTCTTCCGTGTCGGTCAGGACCAGGCAGTGGTCACCGGAAACCTCTCGCCATTGCTTCTGGCCGGCGTGTTCTATCTCATCATCACCGTGCCGTTGACCCATGTGGTCAACTATATCGACAACTCGCTGCGGGTCGGAAAGCAAAAGGCCGGCCTCGTCGTCAGCGGCCTGGCCGAAGTGAGCGAACTGGAGGGCGCCACCGGCAGTGCACCTTCGGAGGCCGGCTCGGATGCCCGCTCAGCGCTGCCCCGCTTCAAGGGCGGCAGTCTCGCCATCACCGATCTCGACATGGCCTATGGCGACCTCGATGTTCTCAAAGGCGTCAGCCTGGCAGTCAAGCCTGGCACGGTCACATGCGTGATCGGCCCATCAGGTTCGGGCAAGTCGACCCTGCTGCGCTGCCTCAACCGCCTGGTCGAGCCCAAGGGCGGTGAGGTGTTGCTCGATGGTGCGAGCATCCTGGCGATGAAGCCTGAAAAACTGCGCCGGCGTGTCGGCATGGTTTTCCAGCAGTTCAATCTGTTTCCCGACCACACCGCGCTCGAAAACGTCATGCTGTCGCTGACCAAGGTAAAGGGGCTCCCTGTACAGGAAGCTGAGCGCATCGCCGAGGCACGCCTTGCCGACGTCGGGCTTGCGACCCGCAAACACCATCGTCCAGGGAGCCTTTCCGGTGGCCAGCAGCAGCGTGTGGCAATCGCTCGTGCATTGGCGATGGACCCGGAGGTCATCTTGTTCGATGAGGTAACGAGCGCACTCGATCCAGAACTGGTGAAGGGTGTGCTCAACCTCATGGCGGATCTCGGCCGGCGCGGCATGACAATGGTCGTGGTGACGCATGAAATGGGCTTCGCCCGCAAGGTCGCCGATCAGGTCGTCTTCATGGATGAAGGCCGCATCATCGAGGCCGGCACGCCTGCCGCGATTTTCGACACGCCGAAAAGCCCGCGTCTGAAGCACTTCCTTGCCGAAGTGCTTTGATCACGCATGAGCCCTTCAAGACGGCCGCCCAAACCAACCTCCACCAGTGAAAGATATCTCATGGCTGCATCACATCAGGTTTCCAAGGTCGTTGTTGTCGGCGGCGGCATTTTTGGCGTCTCCTCGGCCGTTCATCTTGCAAGGCTCGGCATCGAGACCGTGCTGGTCAATGATGGACCGCTCGCCAAGGGAGCTTCCGGCCGCTCGCTCGCCTGGATCAATTCGGCGCGCAGGCGCTCGGCTGAATATCATCGCCTGCGCATGATCGGTATCGACCGCTACCGCAGTTTGTCGGCGCGATGCCCGGATGCCGCCTGGCTGCGTTTCGACGGTGGCCTGACGTGGGATGCGGACGATACCTCAAACGAGATCGCCGATGTCTTCGCTCACGAAAAACGTCTCGGCTATGATGCGCAGCATCTGTCCGCGGACGCCATAAGGTTGGTCACGCCGGGTGTCTGCGCAAGCGCTGTCACGCCTCAAGGCGCGATCTTCAACGCGGGTGAGGGCTGGGTCGACCTGCCGTCGCTGATCGAAATATTGATCGCGGAATTCGTGGAGCGGGGCGGCCAGGTGGTCACCGAGGCCGGAAGCGCTACCGTCACCGTCGCCAACGGCCGCGCCACCGGCGTCACCACCACCAGCGGGATCAGCTTCGCCGCCAACGCGGTGCTTCTGGCGACCGGTGCGGATGTGCCGCGAATGGTTGCCGTGGCCGGTCAGCGTATTGCCGATGGGACACCAATCGCGCTGCTGGTCAGGACCAAGCCAGTCGACTTGCCTCTACGCGCCGTGCTCAACACGCCGCGCGTCGCCATCCGGCCGACGCCTGATGGCGCCCTGGCGCTCGATTCTGCCTGGTCGGAAAAAGAGGTGGTAGTCAATCCGGACGGGACTTATCGCGTAAAAGCATCGACCATCCAGGGGCTTCTCGACGAAGCGTCGAATGTTCTCGACGGTCATCCGAAATTGGAATTGGAGAGCTACGGTGTCGGGCCCAAGCCGATCCCCGGAGACGGCGAGCCGGTCTTCGGCCAGTTGCGGGAGATCGAGGGGTATTACGTCGCCTTCAGCCACAGCGGCGCAACACTTGGCTTGATTGCCGGCGAACTGCTTGCAACCGAGATCGCCACCGGAACAGAGCACCCACTCCTTGCAAGCTTTCGACCGTCTCGATTTTCACTTTAGCCTGCCAATTCGCCTCGGAATGGGATGTAATGTGGCATGCTTGGAGTTTCGCTAGCCGAGACGGCGGCCGCCTGGCCGCTTACGCGCACCTGACAAGCGAATATGTTCCGGAACATTTTCTCCACGTTGAAGTTGGACAGCGCCAGGACCGTCGTTCGTCCAAGCTCAACCAGCGCTGAGAAATTCCATGACCAACCAACACCCCAAGACTAAACAGCCCACGGACAAGGATCTGCGAGACAACCCGGGAATCGGCACCTCGAAAGGCGCGGTCAAGGGCGGCGATATGCTCACCGAGAACGATGCTCTCGATGGGGACAATACGTTCGAAGGCGATGTCGAGAACGATGTCACGCCTCAGGGCGGCATCAATCCTGACCAGACCGGACGCACGAACAAGTAGGAGGCGCCTTGCCATGGCCGGCCGGAAGACCCACGAGCAGCAGCTGCGCATCATCGAAAAGCGCGAGAACACCAGCAATGCCGGCGACGATTTCAATGCCGAGGATGAGCTGAAGAGAACCAAGCAGGAGCGCGAGGCGCGGCAAGACGGCGCCAATCTGCGCGACGAGGGCGTGGAATTGACCGACAAGGACGATCGCCAGATGATCCGCGGCGAAAACCAGGAGAGCGAGCACCACAAGCGCAGGCAGGACGACTAAGCCTGTCGTCTTTAAGGCTATCGAGGAGCCATGCCAGACTACCGGCACGCCAGGCACCGCATGGTCGAGGCGCACATCGCCCGCCGCGGTGTGCGCGACGAACGAGTCCTTTCGCCACTGAGGCGGAATCCCGCGCGGGAAATTCGTCGACGAGGGGTGCGAGGAGTTCGCCTATGGGGACGGTCCGGGCGGCGTTGCGCTCTGGCTATAGGGACCTGCGAAGACGCGACCTGAACATCGGCCAGCTCTGCCGCGAGCGCTTTTGGCGATCAGGCAGCCTCAGCCACTACATGCAAGCTCGGCCTCGCAGCAGTTCGATGCCTTCGTCTGTTCGATCGCACCTCGCCTGTTCAGCCGCTGACTGCCGAACAGCGCCTCATCGGGTGGTATGACACGTTTGCCTTCGGCACCTGACTAGGCGGCCTTGCCTTCGGGCACGGAACATCTCACCGACTTTCTGGTTAGGCAGGCCGGATGAAGGGAGCTTTGCGGCATGGCCACTAATTTGGAAGACGGCAAGACCGCTCAGTCTTCCGACGACTTGCTTGGCGGCAATCGCGGCGGCGACAAGGACCAGCGTAAGACTGACAAGACCGCGAACAAGAGCAGCCAGGCGGCGGGATCCGCATCGCGGTAGGACTGAGACATGCCGACCGCCGCGGACATCCTCATCGAGACGCTGATCGACTGGAACGTCGATATCATCTTTGGCCTGCCGGGCGACGGCATCAATGGCATCATGGAGGCGCTGCGCAGGCGGCAGGACCGTATCCGCTTCATTCAGGTGCGGCACGAGGAATCCGCGGCGTTCATGGCGTGCGCCTACTCAAAATGGACAGGCAAGCTCGGTGTCTGCCTCGCAACTTCCGGCCCTGGCGGCACACACCTCCTGACGGGACTCTACGATGCCAAGCTCGACCAAGCGCCGGTGCTCGCCATTACCGGCATGCAGTTCCACGACCTCATCGAGACCTTCACCCAGCAGGATGTCGACTTGACGCGCGTCTTCAGCGATGTCGCCGTCTTCAACGCGCAGGTCTCCGACGCGGCGCATATGGAAAGCCTGGCCGGTCTCGCCTGCAGGTCGGCGCTGGCACGTCGCGGCGTTGCGCATCTGTCGATCGCCAGCGATGTGCAGGAGCACACGCTCGACCAGGCCAAGCGCTCGAAGCGCAACAAACCGTCGCATACGCCGGATCGTTGGTTCGAAGGAAGCAGGCTTCCCGACGAAGAACAACTTGCGAAAGCCGCCGAGATCCTGAACGGGGCGACGAAGGTCGCGATCCTCGCCGGTCGGGGCGCGCTTGTTGCCAGGCACGAGTTGGAAGAGACGGCGGAGCTGCTTGGTGCCCCCGTCGCAAAGGCCTTGCTCGGTAAGGCTGCCTTGCCCGACGATCACCCGCTGACGACTGGCGGCATCGGAATTCTCGGCACGCTGCCGTCGCAGGAAATCATGGACGAATGTGACGCGCTGCTCGTCGTCGGCTCGACCTTTCCCTACATCGAATACTACCCGAAGCCGGGACAGGCGCGCGGGGTGCAGATCGAGCGCGATCCGCAGCGCATTGGCCTGCGCTATCCCGTTGAGGCCGGCCTTGCCGGCGATGCCGCCGTGACGCTGCGATTGCTGAACAAGCGCCTGAAGCGCAAGGATGATCGCAGCTTCATCGAGAAGGCGCAGGCGGGCATGCGACGCTGGCGCGAGATGATGGCGCAGTCGGAGCAAAAGCCCGCCACTTCGCTCAAGCCCCAGGTGGTCACACGCGCATTTGGGAAACGATTGCCCGATGATGCGATCCTGGTTGCCGATTCCGGCCAGAACACCGAGATGGCGGCCCGCCATATCGAACTGCGTGACGGGCAGGCCTTCGGCGTCTCGGGCGCGCTGGCCTCGATGGCATGCGGACTGCCCTACGCGATCGCCGCGGGCCTGGCCTTTCCCGGCCGGCCGGTCTTCGCGGTCGTCGGCGACGGCGGTCTCGCGATGCAACTCGGCGAGTTCTCGACGGCAGTTCGGTACCGGATCCCACTCAAGGTGCTCGTGCTCAAGAACGGCATGCTCAATCAGATCGCCTGGGAGCAGATGATGTTTCTCGGCAACCCGCAATTCGCCTGCGAACTCCAGCCCATCGACTTCGCCATGGCCGCCGAAGCCATGGGCGGCATTGGCTACAGCGTCTCTCGCGCCGAGGAGGTGGAAGGCGTTCTCGACGCTGCCCTGGCTGCTGAGGGTCCGGTGGTCATCGAGGCCGTGGTCGATCCGTACGAACCGATGATGCCACCGAAGATGCCACCGGATTATGCGAGAAATTTCCGCAAGGCGCTACCGGATACCCCCGGACGCGCGGAAATCGAGGCGAATGTGGCGCAAGAGCCGCTGAGGTCGATGATTACCGCCGGCGAGAAAGACTGACCACACGCAAGAAGGAGCACGAGTTGAACAAGACCGACAGCGGCACCGCAAATCGCGGTTCGCCGGACCTCATGGGCGGCGACCAAGCGTGCAAGGCCGAGGAATGGGGCGGTGGCTCGAAAGCCGCCAAGGGACCGATCACGGAACCGGATCGACACAACCGCAACTCCAACCAAAAAAGGACCTGACATGCAGGATGCCCAGCAGAAATATCCTCAGCCGCCGCTTCCCGAACAGCAGCAGGACATGCCCGGCTATACCGACGAGATGGATCCACGGCCCGACCACGGAGAGGAGAGCTATCGCGGCAGCGGTAAGCTGACGGACCGCGTCGCGCTGATCACCGGCGCGGACTCGGGCATCGGCCGGGCGGTGGCTATCGCGTTTGCACGCGAAGGCGCCGACGTCATTATCTCGTACCTTGAGGAGGACCAAGATGCGCAGGAGACGGCGCACTTGGTCGAGGAAGCGGGGCGCAAGGCGGTGCTCGCACGCGGCGACATCTCGGACGAAATCTTCGCGCGGTCGCTTGTGCAGCGAGCTATCGATGAATGCGGGCGCCTGGACATCCTCGTCAATAATGCAGCCCACCAGGCGTCGTTCGAGAAGCTTGAGGACATCAGCGCGGAGGAATGGGATCTCACCTTTCGCACCAATGTCTATGCGATGTTCTATCTGTCCCAGGAAGCAGTGAAGCACATGGAACCCGGCTCAACCATCATCAACACATCCTCAATCAACGCGACCAGTCCATCGCCGGCACTGCTTGCCTACGCCACTACCAAAGGAGCGATCGCCAACTTCACCGCCGGACTTGCAGGACTGGTAGCTGAACGCGGCATTCGGGTAAACGCGGTCGCTCCCGGGCCGATTTGGACGCCGCTGATCCCGTCGACAATGCCCTCTGAGAAGGTCAAGGAGTTCGGGAAGAACACACCGCTCAAGCGTCCCGGGCAACCGGCAGAGCTTGCAGCGACCTATGTGCTGCTTGCCTCGGAAGGATCGAGCTACACCACCGGCGCACTCTACGAGGTCACCGGTGGACGGCCGATGCTTTGAGCCAGCGTACCTGCCAGCTCCACGGCGCCCACTCCCGGTAGCGCACCCACATGTGGCGAGGCTCATGCGCGATCAGGATCGCGGACAACCGCCACGTCCGCAAACTGGTTGAGGCGCATGCCGAAGCCTCCCCACCAGACCCTGAACCGGAGGTTGGTAGACGCGAAGCTGACTTCATTCCGGGTTCAACCGGAGCGTCAGCTTTCGGGGAGGGGCAAACGCTGGGTGAATGTCCCCGATAGGCGCATTGCAGCCATGCCGCCGTCGCGTTGTGAGACTGATTTGGCGACCAGCAAAACAGCAGTCTCTACGACTCGTCCCTCTCATCGCGCAAATTAGACACAACGCGGCGGTTCTGCGACCTGCAGGCGGAGTCGGGGCAGTCGCGGACCAGCCTGTCCTTGCCGTAGCCCTTGGCCCACATGCGGTTCCGGTCTATGCCGCCGGCGGCGAGGTAGTCCATCACCGCATCGGCGCGCTGCTGTGACAGCGCCGTTTCGCTTGCGCCGGGATCGTCGGCGAAACCCTGCAGCTTGAGCAGCCAGCGCGGATGCTTTGTCAACCAGGCGATCTGGGTGTCGAGGGTGGCCTTGGCGACAGAATCGAGCGCGGCCGAACCTTTCGTGAAGTAGGTGCGGCGGCCGACATTGAGGATAAAATCCTCCTCGCTGCCCGGCTGCACGTTCTGGAAGCCGGCAATCTCGGCGTTGGTGACGTCAGGCGTGGACGGGGCCAGCGTGTTGCTGGTCGAGCAGGATGCGGCCACAACCAGCAGGCCGGCTGCGAGCAGCCGGCACGTGTTTTCAATCATGCGGTTCATGATGCGCCAATCATTCGACAGTGGTGGAAGCGGGCGCCTGGTCGGCGATGTGCGGCAGGACCTCCACCGCGGTGCCGATCGGGCACCGCTGGTAGAGGTCGATGATGTCTTCGGGGAACATGCGGATGCAGCCGCTGGAAGCGTCGGTGCCGATGCTCCATGGCTCCAGCGTGCCATGCAGGCGGTAGCCGATGTCGGCGCCGTCGCGGTACAGATAGAGCGCGCGCGGCCCGAGCGGATTGTTGGACGCGCCGCCTGCGATCATGGGCGGTAAGTCCGGTTTGCGCTCACGCATTTCGGGGGGCGGGACCCATTGCGGCCACAGCGCGCGGCGATCGATCGTCGCGCGGCCGTACCATTTGAAGCCTTCCTTGCCGACGCCGACGCCGTAGCGGATGGCAGTCTTGTTTTCCATGATGAGGTAGAGGAAGTGGTGGCGGGTATCGACCACGACGGTGCCGACCGGCTCGCTGCTGAAATACTTGACGATTTGGCGATGCCATCTCTTGTCGATCTTGGCGAAGTTGGTCTTGCGATAGACGAAATCGTTATCGCTTGCGGTACCGGCGAAAAAGGATTTTGCCGCCGCGGCTTGAACAATATTGCCGGTTCCACCGACCGCGACCAGCGCCAGACCGCCGAGCACGACACCCCTGCGTGATAAAACCATCGGCAATCCCCCATGCCTTAAGCCTGGCGAACCATAGTTGAGAATGATTTCGGCTCAAAGTGGAAAAATGCTGCAGTGGGTGGGCCGCAAGCGGTCTGTCCTCTTGACGGCAAAATAGCGGCTGCCCGCCGGCGGGTTTTTTTGCGCGGACGGGAACATCCTCGCTCCAAGGGTGTTCTGTCACACCCGGCTCGTTCTTCATCGGTCGTGCCGGTGACCAAGATGTCCCCTCATTCATCATGGTCGGCCCGCGCAGCCATGACCGCACGCGCGGGCCATCCCATCACAAGGCCCGCTGGCTCAAGCTGGCGGGTTTTTCCGCGTCCATGCGCCGACACTCATCTTCGCATGCCTGTCACAACGAGCCAGGCGGATTCCAGTATCCGCACGCGGCGAGGAGGACTTGCGACATGCCTCGCTGCGGGATTTTCGCGATGAGTCTACCTGGCTCCCGCTGAACGCCATGGCCTGACCACCGGGCGCGTTGGACGACCTTCAAGTCGAAAAAGCCCGCGGCAATCGCACCTTAGGCGAAGAGGCTTTGCTTTGTTGATGCAATTGTCATCGCATCAATCGTGGGTAGCAACGCGGTTGTTGCGTGTTGTTGGAGAGATGGGGTTTCCCGAAAAGAATGAACATGCGCAGACAAAAGAAGCGAGCAGGATGGCCGTGAGTACATCTGCCAAATATCTATTACCTCATATGCGCTCGCTCCTCGGAAGGCGATCCCGCCACCCTCTCGACAGTGAAGATGGCGGGATCTCAACCGGCGACAAGGGACTTCGATCGACGGTGGGTTTCCAATTCGGCGTCCGGCTGCGTGTTCCGCCCTTCGGGCTTCTTCCAACCGCAATCAGACGCTAGTCCTATCCCATAAGACTGATGGCCAAATTCGGAACATCCGCTGAAGCATTGCGTTCGGCAGCCTGAAACCCCAAGGCAAAGGATGACTAATCATGTCGAATTGCGAGACTGCAAAATCACATTCGTTAGGAAATCGCGTGGCTGATCTCACAGCCAAGATGCGTGAAGCGCAGATTGACGCGGGTGAAATGATGGCCTTCCACAAGGTTGCAACTATGTTGGAGGACAGCCAAGGACGTATCAATGGCGACGACTTGATCGCCGCATCCTTCGTTCTGCTGGAAGACCGAGCGCCCGAGTGACCTTGCGTTGGTCGGCTTCGATCGTTCCTCGATCAGCAATGCGAAGCCTTTTTTGTCACGGCTGGCGTCTCGCGGGACTGCGGGAATAGCTCAAGCCTAAAGGGTGCTGGCCGGGCGCCTAACAGCCAAGAGACACCGCTTCGGGATCGGCCGCCACGCGCCCGCTTTGTCCGAGGGAGGGCATTCCCTTTGAAGACAGCTACGGCGTGTCCTCGCTATCAGTGCCATGCATGCTGGAGCCATGCATGAAGGACTGGATCTCGTTCACATCGATCTTGCCATCACCATTCTCGTCAATGCTACTGAACATCCTGCCCACCGCGCGTTGAACCTCGTCCTCGGACACCGATCCGTCGCCATCGGTGTCCAACAGCCCGAACATCAGTCGCATGCCGGCACCGCGCATCATCTGATGATGCCAGCGTCCAGCCATTCTGTGTCCACGATCGCGGTCACCGTGGTTCTGCCAACGGTCGCCATCTTCATCGTGGCGGTCAGCATCCTCGTTGCGATCGCCTTGATAGTTGCGACTATCTTCCTCGCGGAAACCCTCTTCGGAACCGCGATCCTGCTGCAGTCGCTCACGGACAGCTTGCTCAACCATCTGGCGGATCATTTCGCGTGTTGGTCCATCCGCTTGTCCGGTCGCATCCGGCAACTGTCCGGCGGCCGGCGGTTCGGTTGCCGGAGCGGGTGCAGGTGTCGAGGGTGATGGTGTTCCGCTTGTCTGGGCGAGCGCGGGGGAGGTCAGGGCAATGAAAACGGCGGCCGCGGCCGTCGTGCTGTGTGGAAATCTCATGGCATGCTCCATCAGTGCCTTCGCTTGGAAGGCCAAACTGGAACTCGATCTGATTGTTCCCCGAAGGGGATCAGGTCACGGCGAAGTTACAGGGCATGCCCCCCGTCTGAGGTAGATCAGGGTCTTCGTCAGGGAATAATTTCGGCTCTTCTTCCCTAGGCACAAGAGGAAGCCGGCGCCCATTTTTGCGGGCAATGAACGTTGGACATTCGGCCTCGCCAATTTTCTGCCAGTCGATCATACCGACCACCAATTCCCTCTGCGTCCTCTCCTTTCGTGGGACGGAAGCCGTTTCGACCGCACGCCGTCAATCGCGAATCCCGCGTCCATATGCTGCGCGGCCATGATGCATATTTTTTATGTCACGGACCTCTGTCCGTCTGGACACCATGTTAGCCAGCGCTAAATCAGAGCAATGCGACGCCTCCTGCTGGGACTTACAGTTTTTCTCTTTTGGACCACGTTGCTTCAGGCCGAGGCGTGGCAGCCCTTCGGCGTCCGACAGCTTGGCTTTAGTTTCGATATTCCTTCGAATTTCGTCCTGACCCAGAATTCGGAGCAGGGCGCGGCTTTTCAGGGCCCAAGAGACGCGTTTCTGGTCGTTTGGGGCGCGCGACTGGGCAAAGCAAGTTTTCGCGCCGAGATTGAACATCGCATGATCGAGGACGAAAAGGCCGGTTGGCGACTGACCTATCGGCGCCTAGCCCCGAAATGGGCCAGCTACTCCGGGGTCAAGAATGGCGAGATTCGCTACGTCCGTGCAATTATGGTCTGCAACCAGCGTGCCGCGCTTTTCACAATGAATTATCGGAAATCCGAAAAGAAACCGTATGACCCTGTTGTTGTGCGCATGGTCCGGTCCCTGAGAGCGGAAGGATGTTAGCCAGCAAAGAGCGAGGTTGCCGTACTGTGCTTCCCTCGGCTAAGGGCCAGTGGTCAACCCGGCTCCCCAATAGCCTCGCCCAGTCACATGAAAGCAGGCACCGGCAGATATGCGGCCGAACGTTCTCACGCTGGCTCAGCCGCTCAAAGCCCATCACCGAAAAGCTGCTTAGTGCGGTCGCCAGCTAGAGCTACCACTGAGCCATTCCCGCTGCGGCAGGGCAGCGCCTCAGTTCCGTACGCGTTCATACCAAGAACGGGCGGGGCGAACGTCCTGATAGAGCTACGGCTGTAGAAGCGCGCCGCCAAACTGCGCCCACAAGCGCTCGCACTCTCTCGCCCTTAGGCTCGGGGTACCGGGCGCGCCATAGAAGACCATGGCGCCGCGAATGTCGTATCCAAGCACCGAGGCGTTGGCCACGAACTGGATGGCTCTTCCCAAGCTGGTGATGCCGATGTCGACCTCAGCTTTGTTGGTGAGGTCGACCACGCCTACTATTTCCGCATTGGCGCTCCTGCCCGCCAAAACGGCCGTCGACATCGCATCATGCACGGCAAGAAGCATTTCGGTGAGTTGCCCGGTGGAAGGGCTCTACAAACGCTTAAACGTCAGGTTTGTTCCCAACTGGCCTTGGCGGCTTTCCGACTACCAAGACTGGGTCCCGCGGCCTCTCATGTGCGCGTAGTTGACATCGTCTGCTGGACCGAACGGTCAAGCCGAAGAGCCCAGTTCCTCTCAGCATCGAGCAGTTCATTCTGCTCAATCAAGCCATTCATAAACAGCCTGAGTATATGCGCAGCTATGCGCTCTCCGTTCTGCGAAGCAAGAGGTAGGGCGCGCTCTTTGCAGACCGTGTGACAAACCTGGGCGAGCATCTCAATCTCGCTTGGCCCCAAAAACCGACCCGGATACAACATACCGTTTTCCTGTTGGAGAGTTTGAATGGCTATCCATTACGCAGGGTCACCGGCAGCCACAATCAACTATGATAGTGAGATGTCGAGTCCCGGTGGAAAAAACAGTGAGGTCCCAAAAGCGGTCGCGCTTGTCTCCGATTGACAGATGCCTCGACGCTACACCGACCAGCGCTACCGCACCCGCTTAATCGACGCGGCTTTGCAAAGGCCTATGACCAGTTCGCTACCAGCTGCCGGACCGCCCAGGCAAGCATGCCGCCGGCCATTACCGAAAGCGCGATGTCGTGGATGAGGCAGCCTTTTCCGTATACATCCAGTTGTTACGCTGCGCATCTGCTTCGGTTCGAAAACTCGCCGCGAGCCTGGCGTGCTCGCGTGTCCGGGCCGAAAACGCCTTCACAGCCCACATGTTGATAACGACATCGATGAGGCTGCCGCCGACCTCGTTGGCATAGGATGCTTCCCGGCAAGGGCATCGACCAATGCCCCGGGGCCGACCAGCACGAACCTGCGGGGGCTTTCCCGGAACAAAGCGTCGACGATCCGGTTCGGCAGGGAAGCGGCCAAAATTCATGCCATCGGAGATGCCGAGGCAGATGACAGATGAAAGGGAAGCTGAAGATGACGAAGTCTCGCGACCGCACCGTTCCCGGCGACGGCAAGATCGAAACCGGCCCGAACACATCTCCGCAACAGGATCCGGCAGAGGGGTCGCGCGAGACAATCGATCGCGAACTCGAGCGGACAGACGACGATAATAATTCCGACGAAGCGGAACGCTTGCGCCGAGACCTGCGGAAAGGGGTGGCGGAAGAGACCGAGCTTCCCGAACGCGGCTCGGCCTGAGGATCGCCGGAACCTTGCCAAGGCAAGAGACATGGAAGGCTCGACGCCGGTCGGATCGCTGCTTGCTTCGTGCCTTTAACGCACCGGCCACACAACCCATGCGCGGCGGTGACCCAGGAGACGGCGAGAACGGCCGCGCGACGGTCCACTCTGTTCCAGCAAACTCGGCTCGCCGAGAGCTACCACCTCTGGCGTTAGGGCCTGACGAGATGCCACCTGTCCAGGTCGCATGCCGCCAGGGTTCCGCAATCTCTATCAGGCTGCGCCGGCCTTCTGGCTGCGCTGCGAGCGGGCACGGTCGAGGGCTGCGGCAGTGCCTCCGGGAAAGCCGCTTCGATCGCTGTAGTCGCGTGGCTTGGTCCCCCTCCGAGAGTGGCGCGCAGTCACGCTTTTCGCACCGATGATGTCGAGCAATGTGATGCCGGCGACCATCGCAAGCGCAAGGCCCACATTATCGCGCTTTGGGTTGCCATGCCGATACGCTGTCAGCAATGTCGCGATATCCAGGCCGTCGCCGGCCACCCGGCTCCACAGCCCCGCTTGCTTGTCCACTGAAAGCGAGAGTATGCCGCTGCTTATTTCCCGCGCCCCATAAGCGCGGATCAGATCTTCCTTGCCGCGCATGCCGAGCGCGCCGGCAATCCGCGCGGCGCCAACCAACTCGGCGACGCCAAGCGCGATGCTGAACCAGCCGAGCTTGCGGGCAAGGCCATCGGAGGCCCCGACCGCACTCTGCCCAGTCTTCAGCACTTTGGGATCGCCAGGCGATCGGGTGATGTTGGTAAGTTTGGCAATCACGTTCATGACGATTTCCCTACGGTTTCAGTACAACCTTGATGCAGCTGTCCTGCTTGTCGCGAAACACCTTGTACATCTCGGGTCCCTGCTCGAGCCCCACGATATGGGTGATGACGAAGGATGGGTCGATCTGGCCATCTTCGATGCGGCGCAACAGATCCTCGGTCCAACGGTTGACATGGGTCTGCCCCATTCGGAAGGTGAGCCCCTTGTTCATTGCCTGTCCCATCGGAATCTTGTCGACCAGCCCGCTGTAGACGCCGGGGATCGAGATCACGCCGGCCGGCCGGCAGACATAGATCATCTCACGCAAAACGTGCGGTCGATCATTTTCCATCAGCATCAACTGCTTTGCGCGATCGTAGACGGTATCGGGCTGGGCCAGCGAGACGTGGCTTTCCATGCCGACGCAATCGATGCACTTCTCCGGGCCCTTTCCGCCGGTGAGTTCCCGCAGTCGTTCGACGACACTTTCCTCGGCGAAATTGATGGCGATGGCGCCGCCGGCCGCGGCCATGGAAAGCCGTTCCGGCAGGCAATCGATCGCCACCACCTGTTTCGCGCCGAGCAGCAGGGCGCTGCGTATGGCCATCTGCCCGACTGGGCCGCAGCCCCACACCGCAACCGTATCGTTGGGCTCAATGTCGCACTGTGCCGCCGCCTGCCATCCGGTAGGAAAAATATCGCCGAGGAAGAGAACCTGCTCGTCGGTAAGGCTGTCAGGCACCTTTACGTGCGTGGCATCGGCGAACGGCACACGCATGTATTCCGCCTGTCCCCCGGGATAGCCGCCGGTCAAATGAGTGTAGCCGAACAGACCCGCGGTGGTGTGCCCGAACACCTTGTCACCAAGATTCTTCTTGCGGTTTGTGCGTTCGCAAACCGAAAAGTTCTGTCGCTTGCACTGGTCGCACTCACCGCAGATTATGGTGAACGGCACGACGATGCGGTCTCCCTCCTTCAGAGCGCCGTTGACGCCCTTGCCGACCTCGACGACCTCTCCCATCATCTCGTGGCCCATGATGTCGCCGGGCAGCATGGCTGGCACATAGTTGTGGTAGAGGTGAAGGTCGGAGCCGCATATCGCACAACTCGTCACCTTGATGATCGCGTCACGTTCATCCTCAATTCCCGGGTCCGAAACCTGATCGCAGCGTATGTCTTCCTTGCCGTGCCAGACCAACGCTCGCATAGCTTGCTCCTATTTTCGCAAGATCTGTGGGTAGGGACCTCGCGCCTGTCCTAAGCGGGCCGATGCCTGGTTGGATCGACTGTGCCGCTGCTTGTCGAACCACAGGGGCGGACCGATGTTCCGGGAGCTCGAGAGAATTTTTGGGCCATTCCAGACCTGCACCTTGGAAGGATCTGTCGCGGGCACCAGCGGCCTTCCCAGGCGCGTCGGGGCACGAACCGCTGGAGCCCGAGCCACGAATGGACGTACTCAAGTGTACCAAAGAAGGTTCCGTCCGCAGGTGTCCTTCGCGGCGGCTGATACCCCATCTGCTCGATTCTCGCGGGCCATAACCGGCATTCTCTTCCTCGCCCGCACAGGGTCGGCCGAAGCAGCGCTGTGACCGGAGCAGGTAGGAGATGCCGCTCACCGGCGGGCGCGCAGTCCGACCCCGACGCGATCGACATGAGGTGGATGGGCGCCATCGCGACGGCGGCTCTAGCGGAGTATTTCGCAGAAATACAATGATTAGCGGGCAGGGCAGAGTGCTAGCCGTGCGCAGCGATGAACATGGCGACGGCCGACCGGCAATAGGATTCGATTTCGTTGTCGTCCGCCGCTCTCGCCTGATCGAAGCGTGCGATAATCAAAAGATCGGATCCTTTGAAAAGCGCGGCAAACAAGCGGGCGGACCGGAGAGGATCGGGCACGTTCAGAACCGCCTTCGCGTGCAACTGACGCAACAGGACCTCGATTTGGGCGATGACATGGGCGGGGCCGGCTTCGAAATGGAGCTTGCTTAACGACCTTGGATTCGTCTGGTCGGCCATGACCATGGCTTCGACACTGCGGACGTCTGATCTCAACAGCGTGCGAAGCAGGGACGATCCCACCGCCATGAGCTGATCTTCGACCGAACCGCCGACGCCTTCAAGAAGGGCCTGTGGCGCAAACAACTGATGGCAGCCGGCCGCCATCGCCGCGCTGAACAGCGCCTCCTTGTTCTCGAAGTGCCGATAGATGCTGAGTTTGGATATCTTCGCCCGCTGGGCGACCTTGTCCAATGTCGTCGCTTGAAAACCCAATTCCACAAAGAGTTCGGACGCAGCGTCGAGTATCGTTTGGCCAAGCGCCTCGTTGGCGGGCCGGCCGCGCCGGCCCTGGCTATTTTCGGTCACGACAATTCCAGTCCTTGACAGTATCCTAATTCTCGGATTACGATACCATGTAGTTTCTGAAATGCGCAAGCCGATGGGTAGGTTTCAACCAGGTCCAACCAGCCCCTCATCCACAACACGGAGCCCATCATGGATGACGTCATCATCATCGGCGGCAGCTTTGCCGGTCTCGCCGGCGCCCTGCAACTCGGCCGTGCCCGCCGCAAGGTCACCGTTCTCGATACCGGCCTGCCGCGCAACCGCTTCGCCGGCCACTCGCATGGCCTGCTCGGCCACGATCACAAGCCACCGCTGGACATCCTGGCCGAGGCGCGGCGGCAGCTGGCGCGCTATCCCACGATCAAGCTGGTCAATGCCCGGGCCGACAGCCTCTCCGGGGCCATCGACGATTTCTCCGTCCTCACTGGCGACGGCGAAAGCCTGGGCGCGCGCCGGCTGATTCTGAGCTATGGCGTCGCCGACCAGATGCCTGATGTTCCGGGCTTTGCCGAAAGCTGGGGCACGTCCATCGTGCCCTGCCCCTATTGCGACGGCTTTGAAGTCGCCGGCCAGCATTGGGGCCTCGTCTGGTCCGGCCCACAGTCGATGAATCAGGTCAGGCTGTTCCACGATTGGACCGACAGGTTGACGGTCTTCGCTGATGGTCACGACATTCCGCCCGATATCCGGGCCGGTCTGGCGCGCCGCAACATACCTGTCGTCGACGGCCGGATCAGCGAGATCGCCCATCACGGGGGGCATAACGCCACCGTCAAGCTCGATACCGGCCCCAATGTCGCGGTCGACATCCTGTTCGCGCATCCGCGCAACAAGCCGTCCGCAAGCCTGCATGAATCACTGGGCCTCGCCACGGTCGATACGCCCCTCGGCCTAATCCTCAAGGTCGACGAGCGCCGCGAAACCAGCATGCCCGGCATCTACGCCGCGGGCGACCTCGCCAACCCCCTCACGCCGCCATCGGTCACCCTGGCAATATCGCACGGCGCGATGGCGGGCATCTTCGCCCAGCAGTCGATGCTGGTGTGAGAGCGCAGATTCCCTTCTCCGGGGTGCCGCGGGCTATCATATTCTGAAGGTTGCGGGCCGGTGTTGCGGAACGTCGGCCCGCTCTCTCCTGAGGGGCGTCTTTGGCCGGCCAGCCTTGAGAACTCAACTGGGCTGCCTGCATGACGGCGATCGCCGACATCGGTTGTCAAGCTCAATCACGCTGGAAAGCATGAACCACGTCGACGTCGACATCGCCAGCGGGCTTACGGTATGGCGACCGGTGGCGGAAGATTTGCCACCGCTGTCGGCACCTCGATGCTGCGACGCTACTTTGAAGAACGGTCGCGCCCAGCAGCGCTTCTGGCGGAAGTCTCAGGCGGCTACGACGCGGGCCAACAGTGACGCGGCCTTGGTGCCAGCCAAGCCAAGGTCGCGGACGCTGCTCATTATGATTGGCCCCACCAAGGGTCGTACGCGAAACAGTCAGTCCCTGTGTGTCAAGGTGGTCCGTGAAGAGTGCGGCCTGGCTGTGGAACGGCGGCGTTTCATCGGCGCCGACCAAGATATCTACGTCCACGGATGGATCGAAACTGTGATCGATCGGCGAGAATCGGCGGGCCTCCTCGTTGGTGATCGCGATCTCGGCGGCAAGGAACGACATCTGCAATGGCTTCAGGTCGTAAAGGCCGCCAAGCAGCAGCGCAGCTTTGATGCCGGAAGGCCGCTCGTCACCGTCGAAAAGCATTGTTGCCAGATGCGCACCGGCGGAATGACCGCTAACGGTCAGCAGGCCGGGATTGCCGCCATGGTGTGCGACATTGTCAAATACCCATCGCTTGGCGCGGCGCACCTGGTCGACGATCCTGGCCATCCTGACGGTCGGCATCAGCGCGTAGTCGACAATGACCGCGATCGCACCTGCGTTCGTAACGGTCTCGGCGACGTAGGAATAGTCGCGCTTGGAGAACATGCGCCAATAGCCCCCGTGGATGAACATGTGCACCGGCAGGCGGTCCCGTTTGCCCTCGGGAAAGAACAGATCCATGGTTTCGTGGCGTCAGCCCCGTAGGCGACATCGGCGACCATGGGAACGTTCGCCCTGGTCTCCTCGCTTCTGCGAACGATCTCGGCGACGATGTCATCGAACTCGACCACATGATCGCGAATGCGAAACGGATCTTTGGCGTGATGTCCGCTCACAGGGTCACGGCGATGTACTTGGCCTCCATGAACTCGGCAACGCCGTGTTTCTGACCGCCTTCGCGGCCTAGCCCGCTCTGCTTGACACCTCCGAAAGGCGCCGCCGGATCCGACATCAGGCCGCGGTTGAGCGCGATCATGCCGGACTCGATCTTCGATGCCACGCGCATCCCCCGGCCCAGGTCGCGCGTATAGATGTAGGCAGCGAGACCGTATTCGGTGTCATTGGCTTTGGAGATGACATCCGCCTCGCTTTCGAAGCGACTGATCGGCGCCACGGGACCGAAGATCTCCTCGTGAGCCATGGCAACGTCGGCCGGCACGTCCTTGAGCACCGTTGGCGGATAGAAAAAGCCTCTGCCTTCAGATACGCCGCCACCACACAGGATTTTGGCGCCGCGGGCAACGGCGTCCTGCACAAGCCGGTCGATCTTGTGCACAGCCTTCCTGGTGATCATCGGCCCGCATTCTGTGTCTGAGTCTGTGCCCGGGCCCACGTTGAGTGCCGCCATGCGTTTGCTCAAGCCTTCCGCGAAAGCATCATGGATGCCGGCCTGGACGTAAAGCCGGTTGGCGGCCGTGCAGGCTTCGCCGGCGTTGCGCATCTTGGCAACCATCGCACCGTCGAGGGCGGCTTCCAGGTCGGCGTCGTCGAAGACGATGAAGGGTGCGTTGCCGCCAAGCTCCATGGAACAGGAGATGACGTGTTTCGCGGCTTCGGCCAGCAGCACGCGCCCGACGCCGGTCGAGCCGGTGAAGGACAGCTTTCGCACGCGCGGATCGGCCAGCATGGCCGCCGTCACCGGTCCGGGGGTCGAGGTCGTCAGGACGTTGACGACGCCGGGCGGCACGCCGGCTTCCTCGTAGAGCGCCGCAAGCGCATAGGCCGTCAGCGGTGTCTCGCTGGCGGGCTTCAGGATCACCGTACAGCCGGCCGCCAGCGCCGGCGCGATTTTGCGCGTCGCCATGGCGGCCGGAAAATTCCATGGCGTGATGAGCACGCAAATGCCGATGGGCTGGTAGTCGACAATGATCCGGTTCGCGCCCGAGGGTGCAAGGCCGAACTCGCCGCTGATGCGGACCGCCTCCTCGGCGTTCCAGCGAAAGAATTCCGCCGCATAGGCGACTTCGCCGCGCGCATCGCGCAGCGCCTTGCCGTTCTCCAGCGAGATCAGCGCGGCCAACGTCTCCGCCCGTTCCGTCATCAGTTCGAAGCAGCGCCGCAGGATTTCCGATCGCCTGCGTGGCGGGGTCTCGCGCCAGCCGGCCGCCGCCTTCGCGGCAGCGTCGACGGCGGCGGCGGCATCAGTGAGCGTGGCGTCGGGAACCGCAGCGATCACCGCTTCGGTCGAGGGATCGACCACTTCGATCACGCGACCCTCCGATGAAGGCCGCCAGCGTCCGCCAATGTAGAGACCGTGCGAGACCGTGGCGTAGTCGAACATATCTTGATCCTCGTCGGATATGCCTGCGACAATGTTCATTGGATGAACTCCTGGTCGGTCACATCATGGTGGCGGACATGTCGCCGTCATAGGCAGCCCTGACCAGCTGTCGCATCGCGGCAAGGTCGAACGGGCGGGGATTGTTCTTGATCAACCGGTCGATGCCCAGCGCCTGCTCAGCCGTCCAGTCGATCTTGTCTTCGGGAAGACCCAGTTCGGCCAATGTCGGTGTGATGCCGATGGCGCCAAACAGCCGGCTCACCTCACGGATGGTGGCGTGCGCCAAGGCATCGGCGCCGCCGCCGCCCTGATGGGAAAGGCCGAGAGCAGTGCCGATTTCCGCAATCTCCGCGGCTGCTGCGGCCAGATTGTAGGTCATCACATAGGGCAGCATCGTGGCGACTCCCAGGCCATGCGGGGTGTGGGTAAGCGCGCCAACGGGATACTGCACCGCATGGGCGGCGGCCGTTCCCGCCGTACCGAAGGCGCAACCGGCGGCCAGCGCTCCCATCATGACGTCGGCGCGCGCATCCTCGTCCGATCCGTCGCGATATGCCTTTTCCAGACTGCGGCCGAGCAGCCTGATGGCCAGAAGCGCGAAATGATCGGTCAGAGCGCTCTTGCCGATGAACACGTGCTGTTGCGGCAAATGAGGGTCGGCGCCGCGTTTGGCCGCTGTGAAGGCCTCGATTGCGTGCGTCAGCGCGTCGGCGCCGGCGATCGCCGTCAAGGATGGTGGACAGGTCACCGTCAGATCCGGATCGCAAAGCGCCACTGCTGCGATGAGATGCGGACTGGCGATACCCACTTTCAGCGTCCGATCCGGGTCGGAGATCACGGCGACGGGGGTCACCTCGGAGCCTGTTCCAGCCGTCGTCGGCACTGCGATCACCGGAAGGGTAGGGCCGGGTACCTTGAACTCGCCATAATAGTCCTCGAGCTTGCCGCCGTGGCTGAGCAGAAGTGCAGCGCATTTGGCCATGTCGAGGCAACTGCCGCCCCCGATGCCGATCACCATGTCCGGCTTGAAATCTTTCGCTTGCGCAATGCAGGCGGCGACGCTGTCGCGCGGCACATCCGGCAGCGTTCGGTCGAAGACCAACGTCTCGATCGCCGCGTTGTGCAAGCCAGCCAGAATCTCGGCGAACTGCGACGTCGCCGCGAAGCGCTCATCGGTACAGACGAACGCGCGGCGCCCATATTTGGCGGCGATGGCAGGCAGGACATGGCACTGGCCTTTGCCGAACAGAATCTCGCTCGGCAGGCGCGCCGCTGCAAACAAGCTCATGCACAAGATCCTGCGAAGACGGGTTGGAAGCCGACAGGCTTGGCTTCGGTCCAGAGGCCGACCTCGGCGCTGCAGGTCATGATCATGCGATGCCCTCTAATAAAATCGTATAGGATATAGGATTGAGTTTCGCGGAGCATCGTGTTAGTGGGTGGTTCTGTCAAGAGGCAAACGATGCAGAACACGGACCTGACGGTTGACAATGAAGCCCGTGCCAGGGGTCGTATCCAGCGCGCCAACAGTCTGGCCGGGCACGTTTACGAAGCAATCTTCGCGCAGCTCATGTCCTTGAGGATTGTTCCGGGATCGCGCATCACCGTCGACAATCTCGTCAAGGAATTCAACGTCTCACATACCCCCATTCGTGAAGCGCTTGGCAGGCTGGAGGGGGAAGGGCTGGTTCTGAAAACTCACCTGATCGGCTATCGCGCCGCCCCACAAATCACCCGCCGGCGCTTCGACGAGCTTTACGAGCTGCGTCTAATGCTTGAACCTGCCGCCGCGGCCAAAGCCACCGCAACAATGGACGGCGAGCGCCTTGCCGCGCTGCAGGCGGCGGCCGGCGTCATGGCTCGGCGGGTGGGGAAAGACGAACGCCTGCGCTATTCGAACTTCGCCCGTCAGGATGCGATCTTCCACGACAAGATCGTCGAGTTCGCCCAAAACGAACTCATTCGCGAGACACTGAATCACCAGCATACCCACTTCCATATCTTCCGGCTGATGTATCACTCCAGGGTGACCGAAGAGGCGCTCGACGAGCACGAGGCTATTCTCGCTGCCTTTGCCGCAGGCGATCCGGACGCCGCCGAAAAAGCCATGCGTGCGCACATCGAAAATTCGCGGGACAGGCTCCTGCCTGCGTTCGAGTAGCCTGGTGATGTTGCTTGTCAGAGGCACCCTCAAGCGCGGCGCGCCGCTGTCCGCCCAGCCTGCCGCCTACGAATTCTATTCCCCGTTCTGAGCCGATTTCGATCCCGGGAAGCGAGGCGCGCAGTGCACCTCGCCCCTGAAACAAGCCGAGAGGAAAAGACATGCCAGCCAAAAAAATCCTGATGCTGACCGGTGATTTCACCGAGGAGTATGAAATCTTCGTCTATCAGCAGGCGATGGAAGCGGTGGGACACACCGTTCATGTCGTGTGCCCCGACAAAAGCGCCGGAGACATGATCAAGACATCGCTGCACGATTTCGAGGGCGATCAGACCTACACCGAAAAGCCCGGCCATAACGCGCTGATCAACAAGACCTTCGCCGACGCCGAGAAGCAGCTGAGCCAGTACGACGCTGTCTATTGCGCCGGTGGTCGTGGCCCCGAATACATCCGCACCGACAAGCGGATACAGGCAATGGTGCGCCATTTCCACGAGGCGAAAAAGCCGATCTTCACGATCTGCCATGGCGTCCAGATTCTGATCGCGGTCGACGGCGTCGTGCGCGGCAAGAAGGTGGCGGCGCTCGCCGCTTGCGAGCCGGAGGTGACGCTTGCCGGCGGCACTTATATCGATCTGTCTCCCACCGACGCTTATGTCGATGGGACCATGGTTTCAGCCAAAGGCTGGACCGCGCTTGCGGCGTTCATCCGTGAATGCCTGAAGGTGCTGGGAACGGAAATCCACCATTCCTGAACCGTTGAGCCGGCGCATCACCTGAGGGATGCGCCGGCTCCCTCAACGGCGCGGCGACTTCCGTCATTTCATCAAGTTCAGATCAGGAACCTGCGGCAGGTGTGCTCCAGAACCTTGTGCCATCATCACCTCGGACGCCTTCAAGGCGCTGCCGCATCGCGTGCGTGCACCAGCGCGCCATCCTCGTTGAGCTTTCCCAGCTTGACGGATGCGAACCCGAGTTGATGGACTCAATGGGAGGTCGACATGAAGTCGGCGCCCGGGAGCTGTCAGGGCTTCACGAACCGAAACGCGAAGCGATCGGTCTCGCCCGTGATCGCGGGATCGAACACCTTGGTCGAGTGCGGGTCATCCTTATTCACCAGCACGGTGCTTTCGGCGTCCAGTACGAAGCCGGCCGCCTCCACCTCCTCGCGGACGAATGCAGGGTCGATCCGATGCAGCGACCGGGTGTCGCTCGTGCCCGACCCGGCGGCAGCGGCGTGGTCAACGATGACGTAGGACCCACCGGGTTTCAGCCGCTTGTAGACAGCTCGATTGAAGTCGGCCGCCGTCGCACCCTTCTTCTGGACCAGGGCGGTGTGAAGATCGTGGTAAAACAGGTGCAGCCATAGGACATCGGCTGGCGGCGTAATCTCCGGCATCGCGACGAGATCCGCCGAGGTGGCTTCGACGTTCTCTCGGCTCAGCTCCTTCGCGAGCGTCCGCATGAGGCCGACCGGATCGTTCTTGAAGTGGGCGACTTCGGCCGGCACAAAGCTGTAGACCCGCCCCTCTGATCCGACGATGTCGGAGAAGAGGCGCGTCCAGTCTCCGTCGCCAGGGTAAACGTCGATCACGGTGGAGCCCGCCTCGATTCGTGCGAACCGGATTAATTCGGACACCTTGGATTGGTCGTACATCGAAATCTCCTTAGGAGTGGATATTCTTCTCGGTGCTCATAG
This sequence comes from Mesorhizobium sp. M0676, assembly GCF_040320535.1. Taxonomy (NCBI): domain Bacteria; kingdom Pseudomonadati; phylum Pseudomonadota; class Alphaproteobacteria; order Hyphomicrobiales; family Phyllobacteriaceae; genus Mesorhizobium; species Mesorhizobium sp. M0676. The sequence continues at coordinate 69,623 of NZ_JAMYPU010000020.1, read as the reverse complement.
TGATTTCTCCATTTGCTCGGATCGGATCGGGCTTGATCCGATCCGAGTTCCGATCGCGTGCGTCGTCTCTTTGCCGAGGACGTCGCGCTCGTCAGTCGAATTTGACCAAGTCCTTGAAGATCAGATGACCCCAGCTGTTTCCGCGCGCCTGGACCAGCAGGCCACCTTCCGACACCCCGCCAAGCTTGATCGGCGCGAAACCGAGATTTTCCGCAAGCTCCCCAATCTGTGTTGCGGCAGCGTCATCGTCGCTTGCCAGGAACACGACCCTCCGGCCACCATGTACGGCCGGATCCTGATCAAGCACCGGGGCGACCAGATGGTTGAAGCCCTTGACCAGTTTTGCGCCAGAGAAGGCCTGCGCGATGAACTTGGAAGAAGGTTGTCCTCCCAGTTCCTCAGGGGGCACGCCATAGGCATTGGTCACATCGATGATCGTCTTCCCCTGCCAGGTAGGGAGCGCCTTCGCGACATTCGGGTGCGCCTCGAAGCGGACAGCCAAAAAGATGATGTCCGCCTTGATGGCTTCCGCCAGTTTTTGGGGATGATCGTGGGTCCGATCGCGGCCGCATCGGCGGCAAAGCTTTCCGGGTCGCGTGTGGTTGCAACGGAAACTTCGATGCCGTTTCGGGCAAACGCCTTGGCAAGGGCCTGTCCGATATTGCCGAATCCTACGATTGCATAGTTCATAGTACTTCTCCGATCTGGTGCTAATGTTGGGGTCAGACTTGCGCCATGCCTCCGTCGACGGCGAGATCCACGCCGGTGACGAAAGAACTTTCATCGGAGGCGAGGAACGTTACGGCAGCCGCGATTTCCTCTGGTTTGCCCCTGCGACCCATTGGGATCTGTGACGCAAACTTGGCGGCCGCTTGCTCGGCTTGCTCAGGAGTAAGGCCAGTCGTTGTCTCCAAGGCCGGCGTCTCGATTGGTCCCGGACTCATTGCATTGACGCGGATTTTGCGGTCTTTGAATTCCAGTGTCCAAGCGCGCGCGAAGTTGCGTACAGCCGCCTTGCTCGCGGCGTAGGTACTAAACCCTGGAAGCCCCAACACGTTCGACACTGAAGAATTCAGGATGATCGAACCGCCGTCTTTGAACAGGGGAAGGGCCTTCTGCACGGTAAAGAACAGACCCTTCACGTTCACATGAAGGTCTGATCAAAATGTGCCTCGGTAGCGACGGCGAGCGGTGCGATCGTCCCCGCGCCGGCGTTGGCGAAAAGAATGTCGATATGACCATGTTTCTCCTTCACGACGGCATAGAGGCGATCCAGATCTTCCAGGAGCGACACGTCACCCACGACCGTCGTAACGTTTTTCATGATGAAGGCTGCGGCCTCGTTCAGCTCTTTCTCTCTTCGCCCGGTAATCACGACGTGCGCTCCTTCTTCTACGAAGCGCTTGGCTGTGGCCAACCCGATCCCGCTGCTTCCGCCCGTGATGACTGCGATCTTGCCTTTGAGTTTTTTCATAATTCTTTGTCTTTCGTTGCGCACGGGCCAGGTACGGACCGCGCTGGGGGTCAGAGTTGAGCCAGGCCGCCGTCGACGGCGACCTCGCTGGCAGTCATGAAGCTGCTGTCCGGCGACGCGAGAAAGGCGGCCACGGCCCCGATCTCCGCCGGATCGGCCATGCGCTGGAGCGGAGTCATCGCGCCGTAGGCCTTCTGGCCTTCCTCGCCCAACGCCTCCTTCGCGAGTTCGGTCGCCGTCGCCCCGGGCGACAACACGTTTACCCGGATGCCGGTGCCCTTCAGGTCCTCCGCCCAGGTCCGCGCCAGGTTGCGCACTGCCGCCTTGCTCGCGCTATAGGCAGTGAACCCCGGAGCGCCCGTGGTGCCGGCGCTCGAGCCGGTCAGGATGATCGAACCGCCCTGGCTCATCAGCGGCAGCGCCTTCTGGACCGTGAAGATCGTACCCTTCACATTAGTGTCGAAGGTTTCGTCAATGTGCCTGGCGGTGATCTGCCCGAGCGGAAGCGGACTTCCCGCCCCGGCATTGGCGAAGACGATATCCAGGCTTCCGCGCTCGGCCTTCACCGCAGCGTAGAGTCGGTCGAGGTCGGCCTCATCCGAGACCGAGCCCTTAACCGCGCGGGCACTAGGCCCAAGGTCAGCCACGGCGGCGTTGAGCGCTTCCTGCCGGCGGCCGAAGATGAAGACGAAGGCGCCCTCCTCGATAAAGCGCTTGGCTGCGGCGCGGCCGATGCCCGTAGCGCCGCCAGTTATCACAGCGGTCTTTCCATTCAGTCTGTTCATGTCATGCATCCTTTGTTTCGCCGTCTCGTATCTTTGGCTGTACGGGAAAGTCCCGCGAGAGCCTCAAGATGGGTTCGCCGAAGTCGGGCGGTGAGTGCGCAATCGCGCACATCGCTGGTGCGAAAACGATCCAGCTAGATGATTGAACGCCGCGGCGACCGCACGAACTACGGCTGATCGTGTTAGTATGGGCTTTGCAAGCCGCACTTCGCTGCGCAGGAATGCACCATGATCGACTGGGATGACGTTCGCTACTTTCTTGCCGCCGCGCGCGTAGGCTCGGTGCGTGCTGCCGCCGCACACCTCGGTGTGAACCACTCGACCGTGCTGCGACGCATCGCTCAGCTCGAGGAACGCCTCGGGGCGCAGATGTTCGAAAAGCTGCCTTCCGGCTACCGCTTGACGGCTGCGGGCGAGGAGGTCCTCGATCTCGCGACCCAGATGGAAGCGTCGTCGCACCAACTGGAGACGCGAGTCTTCGGTCGTGACCAGAGCGCGCGCGGGCTTTTGCGGGTGACGCTTCCACCGTTCCTCGCCACACACCTGCTCATGCCGGATCTCGCCGACTTCGCGCGTTTGCATCGCGACATCGAGATGGAAATCTTGTCGTCCGGTGAGCTGGCAAATCTGACCAACCGAGAGGCCGACGTCGCGATCCGCATTGTCGCCGACCGCAAGACCCTGCCGCTCAATCTTCACGGCCTGAAGGGACCGGAGCTGTTCAGCGGCGTCTACATGTCTCGCGATCGACTAGCCGCGTGGCGTGCGGGCACGCCTGATCCCATCCGGTGGATAGGGATAGACAATCATGGAATTCCGGACTGGGCGCGCGAGGGAGAAGTTCGCGTCACGGGAGTACCGTTCAGGACACCTGACGCCGAGACGCAGATCATCGCGGCGCACCAGGGGATTGGGATAACGAAACTGCCGTGCTTCGTCGGAGATGCCGACCCCCTGCTGGTGAGGGTGCCGGGGATCGACGTGCCCATGCATGGGACCCTGTGGCTTCTCACGCAAGGCGAGACACGCAAGACGAAGCGGGTGCGGCTCTTCACGGAGTTCGTGTCCCGCAGGCTCGCCGCGTACGCTCCGCTTCTCTCGGGGCTGTCCATATCGCGCGACTGACGCCCGGCAGGTCCGCCGGCAACGCTTCCCGCATCCGGGTGGAAGCCGAGCTGCGATCGCCTGAAGCGGCGTGTTCAATCCGCGAATCCAGTGGGAGTAGGAAACGGCGGCAGTAGCGTAGAGGTACCAGCCTAAGCTCGACCTCTTCCCACACCATGATCAGACAACGATGCCACCGTCTTCAGCGCGCCATCGAGCATGTCGCCTTTCTCGTCTTTCAGCGCAGCTTCGCGCAACCGTCTGATCCAGTCGGCAGCGTCATCGCGGCCCTTGACCAGATCGAGCGCCGACAGCACGCGATCGAATTTGGACTGGGCGCGGACGTGGGTGTCGCTGTAGCCCTTGATCAGCCGGCGGCAGTTCAGGATTTCGACGGCGAGCGCGTAATCCTGGGGCACATATCCAATTGCCAATGCATACCACCGCTCCAGATGCGCCGTCTCGACCTTGTGGCGCAACAGGCGCCGTCGCCAGCGGCGCAGGCCGCCGATGAACCAGAGGACCGCAAAGCCGGCAAAGCTGTCGGTGCGAATGCGCCGGCCATGGTTGATGCGACGATCAAGGAAAGCAGCGAGTTTCGGCCGGCTCTCAATGTAGTTGCCCAGCCCCGCCGGCAAGGTGCCGCAGAACTCCTCGATGCGCGGATGGAAATACTCGGTCACCTGCAGGATGGAGCCGTTCTTGACGCCGACCTCGCGGCGCACGCGCTGGGCGCGGGTCGAGCGAGTCTTGAGATCGGCGACGCGGATCATGTCGTCATAGCACAGGGCGTTGGCCAGATGCTTGGCGGCAGCGATGGACAATGCATGGGCATGGCCGGGATCATCAAGCGCAACGGCCTTGTCCAACCGGTCGAGATAGTCGCGGCCATAGGCGATGTCCTGGTAGTCGACGACCTTTCTCAGGCCCCGAAGCGCCATGTCGCGCACCGCCGCGGGCATCAGGTCGATGCGGGCGGCCAGCGCCTGCCAACCCTGCAGCAGGTTCTGCGGACCGCTCACGCGCCCTGCACCCGGAGCGGGGTCGACCGTGGCCGGTTCTGCCGGCTGTGGCGCGGGGGCCGTCGTACCGCGCGCGCGGTCGTAGGCGACGGCGAAGGCAGCGAGGCTGGCTTTCGCGCCTCGGCCGCCGGCGCCGATCGCTTGCTCATAGCTTTCACGCGTGAACGGCAATGCGTCGGAGCCGGCCAGCGCGCCAAGCAGACTGGCCGAGATCATTGAGCCATTGTCCGCGGCGATCTTTTCCATGTCGAAAGCGATGAAGCGTTTCGATGCAGCTTCCGCCGTCGCGCGTACCTTGGAAGACGAGGCCCGGCCGTCACCCGGCTCGATCTTTTCCGACACCGCGGCGATACGGTGCGAGGAGGTGATCAGCGTGGTGCGATCGGGCGTGACGAAGCCCCTGATGATGGCGCGGCCGGCTTCCATCAGCTCGGCGGCGATCAATATGTCGACATCGCCTTGCGAAGGCGAAAGGGCAAAGACCGGCAGCCGGCCGGTGTCGCGGGCCATCTCGACGTAATAGATCGTAGCGCCGGTGCGCTGGGCGACGCCGGCGACCGAGGTCGATTGCGCGACATAGGAATTGCGCTCGGCGACATCGGTGATCCAGTCGGCGAGCACGCCTCCGCCCTGGCCGCCGACCGCGAGCAAAGCGAGTTTGATCACCGGCTCGGTATCGGTGGCACCGGATTTCGGGCGCAAGGGCGAAGCCTGGTCAAGCATCGGCGAACGTCAACCTACGGCTCTCGCGGCGGCGCTGCATCAGGCCGATCACGGCGCGGCGAGCGCTTTCCAGGAAGCGGTCCCAGCGGCCCGGATTGTGCACGACATCGGCGCGGTAGAAGGATGGGCACAGCACGGCGGCGTCCGCCACCTCGCCGCAATTGCCGCAGCCGACGCAGCTCTGGTCGATCGATGCCACCGGATCGTCACGCAAGGGATCGTCGAGCGATTTCACCGACAGGGACGGGCAGCCGGACAGCCGCATGCAGGCGTGGTCGCCGGTGCAGATATCCTCATCGACGCCGAACTTCGGCTTGACGACGCGAGTCCCACCCTTGATCGCCTTGTCGACCAGCGGCTTTTCGCGGCGCTGGCGATTGAGCATGCATTCAGACGAGGCAACGATGACCTTGGGACCCTTTTCGTCCGTCGTCAGCGCCTCACGTAACGTGTCCTGCATCTTGGTGATGTCATAGGTGCGGTCGACATGGCGCAGCCATTTGACGCCCATGCCCTTCACCGCCTCGGTGATCGGATGCTTGGTCGACTTGGTCTTGTTGCCCGCACGCGACGACAGGATGTCCTGCCCACCGGTGGCGGCGGAGTAAAAATTGTCGACGATGACGATGACGCCGTCGTTCTTGTTGAAGACCGCGTTGCCGATCGAGGAGGTCAGGCCATTGTGCCAAAAGCCGCCATCGCCGACGAAAGAGATCGACCGCCGTTTGGCGTCAGGCGAATTGAACGCCGATGCCGATGCCGGCCCCAGCCCGTAGCCCATGGTGGTGGCGCCGAGCTCGAAAGGCGGCATGATCGAGAACAAATGGCAGCCGATGTCGGATGCGATGTGGTGGTTCCCGAGTTCCTGCTCGACCAGCTTTGTCGCGGCAAAAATCGGCCGCTCCGGGCAACCGATGCAGAAGCCTGGCGGACGTCCCGGCACGACGTTGATCAGGTCCGCGGCGTCAACGCCGTCGCCGACCTTGTTGGGCGCGCGCACCTCACCCGGCAAGAGATGCGGGGCCTCGGCGCGCAGGAAGGCGCCGATGCCGTCCAGCATGACCTGGCCGGTATATTCGCCGGCCATCGGCAGATACTCCTTGCCGACCAGCCTGGTGCCGCGCCCGGCCTTGTGCAGCATGGCGGCAAAGGCCTGCTCGATGTAGTTGGGCTGGCCCTCCTCGACCACGAGCACCGCCTGCTTGCCTTCGCAGAAGGTGAGGAACTCGTCATCGATCAGGGGATAGACGGCGTTGAGAACGTAGAGCGGCACATCCGTCTCGCCATAGGTGTCGGCAAGGCCGAGCCGCTGCAAGGCGCGGATGACCGAATTGTACATGCCGCCCTGCATGACGATGCCGACCGAGCCATGGTCCGAACCGAAGAATTCGTTGATCTTGTTCTTGGCGATGAACTCCACCGCCGCCGGCCAGCGCTTCTGCACCTTCTCCTTCTCGTGCAGGAAGGAGGCGGGCGGCAACACGATGCGGCCGGTGTCGCGGCGCGGCGCGTCGAGCGCATCGGCCACCGTCATCGGCGGGCGCTTGTTGTCCTTGGCTATGAAGTGGCCGTGGACGTGGCAGCAGCGGATGCGCACCTGCAGCATCACCGGCGTATTGGACGCTTCGGACAGCTCGAAGCCATCCTCGACCGCCTTGACGATCGAAGGCAGGTTCGGGCGCGGGTCGAGCAGCCAGACCTGGCTTTTCATGGCGAAGGCATGGCTGCGCTCCTGCATGATCGAGGAACCCTCGCCATAATCCTCGCCGACGATGATCAGCGCGCCGCCGGTAACGCCACCGGAGGCAAGGTTGGCGAGCGCGTCGGACGCGACATTGGTGCCGACAGTCGACTTGAAGGTCGCCGCGCCACGGATGGGGTAATGCACCGAGGCAGCGAGCATGGCGGTGGCGGTGGCTTCCGAGGCGCTCGCCTCGAAATGCACCCCGAGTTCGCCCAGAATGTCCTGTGCGTCGGCCAGCACGTCCATCAGATGGCTGATCGGCGCGCCCTGGTATCCGCCGACATAGCCGACGCCGCATTGCAGCAGCGCCTTGGTGATGGCGAGAATGCCTTCGCCCGCAAATTCCTCGCCGGCGCCGAGCCTGAGTTTTTCGACTTCCTTGGCAAAAGACCGTTCGGCCATTTTTCCAACCTTCCGTTGCCGGCGGTGCGGCCGGCGCCTAACGTCTAGATGTCGTGCTTGCGAATGTTCTTCAGCATCTTCTGCAATGTGGCGATCAGCGCCGTGTATTCGGCGTCGTCGACATCGTCGAACATCGCCTCGAACGCGTCATGCATGGCCGGCCAGGCGCGCGCGAACTCGGCGCGGCCCTCGTCGGTCAGGAAGACATGGCGGATGCGGCTGTCGGTAACGCCCTGCTCGCGCCGCACGAAGCCTTGCCCCTCCAGCGTGTCGAGCGTGCGGCTCAAGGTCGACTGCTCGATGACGGTGTAGACCGAGAGGTCGTTGACGGTGACGCCGTCGGTGACCGACAGCACGGCCAGCGTGCGGACCTGCGGAATGGTCAGGCCCTGCTTGCGGAAATCGTCGCGCAAGGTGGCGTTGTAGCGCCCCATGATGCGGTTCATCAGATAGGGCGCGAATTGCTGCAGGCCGATCTGGCCAAGCGTCGAAATGCGCTGGCGCTTTTCCGGAACCTTCTGCTCCATCAAAGCCTCCCCGCCAGCAGAAAGCCGGAACCGCCACCGAGGCCCGCGCCCGGATGGGTGGACGCGCCGATGTGATAGAGGTTCTTGATGCCGGTCTGATGGTTGCGGCTGGTCTTGAACGGCCGCCACAGGAACGACTGGTCGATGGTCGAGGACCCGCCATAGGGGTCGCCGCCGACCAGATTGATATTCATCGCTTCGAGATCGGCCGGCGAATAGGCGCGCCGCGCAATCACGCTGTCCTTGAAACCATCGATGTGGTTGGCCAGGATGGCTTCGGCACGATCAGCATAGGCTTCGCGCAACGCCTCGGTCCATTGCCCGTCGGTGGGTGCCTGGAGCGTGCCGGCAGCATCGCCCTTGATGTGACGGGGCGCCTCGGGAAGTTGCAGCCACAGTATTGCTTTGCCAGGCGGGCAGCGCGATGGGTCGAGCGCATGTGGCTGGCCGACACAGATGGTCGGCACTTCGGGCAGCATGCCCCGCGCCGCCTCGTTGCAGGCTTTCGAGACGCCATCGAGCCCCGGCGTCAGGTGCAACAATGCCACCTGGTCCAGGCCATCACCGCGCCATGCCGGCGGCTTGTTCAGCGCATAGTGAATCTGGAAATTGCCTTTGCCGTAGCGGTATTTCTGTGTCGCTTCGACATCGGCCTTGGGAGCCTCGCTGCCGAGCAACCGGTGGTAAAGCTGCGTCGGCGTGACCGAACAGATGACGCTCTTGTTTGCTGTAATCGTTTCGCCCGAGGCGAGCCGTACGCCGGTCGCGCGGCCACCGCTCTGGACGATCGAGGCGACATCGGCGCCGGTGCGGATGTCGCCACCACGTTCCCTTATCAGAGCTTCGAAGGCAGTGAGCAGGGTCTTCGCTCCACCCTTGACGATCGGCGCCCCGGCCGCTTCCAGCGCGAAGGCAATGACCTTGGCGATCTGCCCTGAGAAGGCGTCTTCCGGTCCGAGCCCGGCGTGCAGCACCCAGGGCGCCCACAGCGCGCGGATTGTCTCGGACCGATAGGTGCTTTCCAGCCAGCTGCGCGCCGGCACCAGTGCTTCGCCGAGAAAGGCGGCAAGGCCGCGTGGGCTGCGCCGCCAGGCATCGCCGGCCAGCAGTTTCGCCGTCGGATAGGACCACAGGCTGCCGCCGAGCAGGCCGAACAACAGGCCGGCATTGCGCTCGATGCCGCTGACATCGTCGGCGTGCCGGTCGCCATCGCCGGGGGCGATCGCATTGATTGCAGCGACGTTGGCGGCGCGGTCGGTGGTGAGCACGGCATGGCTGCCGTCCGGCCGCAGCACGCCGGTTGGCGTGCCGGTGTGACAGAACTCCAGCCCGTGCCGCGCGAGATCGCCGCCCAACGCCGCAAAAGCCGGCGAGGTGACGAACAGCACGAAGGTGGTTGCCATCACGTCATGGATAAAGCCGGGAGCGGTGATCTCCTCGGTACGCACGCAGCCGCCGATGCGGTCGTTGCGCTCGAGGACGAGCACACGCGCCCCTTTGCCGCCGAGCATCGCCGCGCAGACCAGCGCGTTGATGCCGCTGCCAACGATGATGTGATCCGGCTGGCTCACCTTGGCGTGCTTTCACCTAGCCGTTGGATACAAGCGCCAGCGCGCGGATAGGGCTGCCGGTGCCATGCTCGATCTTGAGCGGTGCGGCGATCAGGATGGCGCCCTTTGGAGGCAACTGGTCGAGGTTGCAGAGGCTGGCGAGGCCATAGCGGTTCGCCTTGTGCATCAGCGTGTGGGCTGGAAATGGCGGCTCCATGCCGCCGGCCTTGCCGGCATCGGTGCCGATCGTCTCCGAGCCCCAGCCCTTGATGTCCTTGCTGATCAGATACTGGATGGCTTCGGCCGTCGGACCTGGCGTATGCGGGCCGGTCTCATTGGCGTTGAGGAACTCAGCCTCCGAACCATTGCGCTTGTACCAGTCGGTGCGCATCACCACCCACTCGCCAGGGCTGATGGCGCCATGCTTGGCCTCCCACGCCTTGATGTGGTCGACGGTGAGCAGGAAATCGTGATCGGCGGCGGCTTCCTTCGTGCAGTCGATGACGTTGACCGGGCCGACGAAATTCTGCGCCGGAATGGTGTCGGTGGCGCCGTCCGGATAGTCCTTGCCGCTGATCCAGTGCTGCGGCGCATCGAAATGCGTGCCCGAATGCTCGCCGAGCTTCAGCCAGTTCCATGCCCACCACGGGCCGTTCTTGTCATAACGGGAGATGTTGTGGATCTCGACCTTCGGCGTGTCGACGGCAAGCTCCGGCGGCAGCTTGATCAGCGGCGTGTCGGGTCCGAGCGGCGCAGAGAGGTCGACCACCTTGATGGCGCCTGAAAGCAGCTGGCCGGCGACTTCGCCGAGGAGTTTTTGCGTGTCCATGGTCTGAAGTTCCCTCTTGTCGGTGAAGATCAAGGCTCGTCTCGGCCCTTAATATCCTACTAGACGAAAACATATGCATCTGCAATTATCTTTAAGCATAAAGGAAATGGGAACGGGGCGTGAGCGAGTTCGACGCCATCTTTGTCGGGGCGGGCCACAACAGTCTGGCATGCGCCGCGCATCTGGCGCTGAAAGGCTGGAAAACCGGGATTTTCGAGCGCAGCGCAGCAATCGGCGGTGCCGTCCAGACCCACGAATACACCCTCCCAGGGTTCCGGCACGATTTCGGTGCAATGAATCTGAGCCTGTTTGCCGGCTCCGCCTTCCACCGGAAATATGCAAATGAATTGAAAGCGCAGGGTCTTGAGTTCGCGCCGGTCGCCGACTGTTTCGCCAGCGCCTTTCCGGACGGACGCTGGTTCGGCGTCAGCAATGACTTGGAAAGGACTGCCACGCGGCTGGCCGCGTTCTCCGCCGCCGATGCCGCGACGTGGCGCAAGCTCGTTGCCGCCTTTCCTGCTGAGGCCGAGCATCTGTTCCGGCTGCTGGGATCGCCGATGAGTGCCCGCGCGCTTGCCGGCACCGCCTGGAACCTGTGGCGCAAGAAGGGCATGTCAGGCGCGCTCGATACCGGCCGGCTTTTGCTGTCGTCACCTCGCGCCTGGCTGGAGGAGACCTTCGAGTCGCCTTATGTGCGGGCAACGCTTGCCACCTGGGGCATGCATCTCGATTTCGCACCCGACATCGCCGGCGGCGCCGTGTTCCCCTATCTGGAATCGATCGCCAACCAGAGCTTTGGCATGGTGCTAGGCAAGGGCGGCGCCGACACGATCATCCGGGCGCTGGCAGGTATGGTCACCTCGGCGGGCGGCACGATCGTCACCGGGGCGGAAGTTGCCGAGATCACCGTTGCCGGCGGCAAGGCATCGGGCGTGCGACTCGCTTCAGGTGAGACACATACGGCCACCAAGGCAGTGATTGCCGGCGTCGCGCCCAGGGCGCTGACCGGCAAGTTGCTGCCCAACGGTTCCGGCGACGCCGGCTTCGACACGGCTATGCAGAAGTTCCGGCACGCGCCGGGCACGATGATGATCCATCTGGCGCTCGACGACCTGCCGGACTGGCGCGCCGGGGCCGAGCTGCGGCAGTTCGCCTATGTGCATCTGTCGCCCTCGCTCGACGCGATGTCGCGCACCTATCAGCAGGCGATGGCGGGCATGCTGCCGGACGAACCGGTGCTGGTCGTCGGCCAGCCGACAGCGGTCGATCCGTCACGCGCGCCGCAGGGCAAGCATGTGCTGTGGGTGCAGGTGCGCATGCTGCCCGCCGAAATCCTGGGCGATGCGGCCGGCAAGATCGCGCCCGCGCATTGGGATCAGGTCAAGGACGTCTACGCCGAGCGCGTGCTCGACATCATCGAGACCTACGCGCCCGGCCTGCGTACAAAAATCCTCGGCCGCGCGGTGTTCTCACCCATCGACCTCGAGCGCGAGAATCCCAATCTCGTCGGCGGCGACCAGGTCTGCGGCAGCCACCATCTGGCACAGAATTTCCTGTTCCGCCCGGCGCGCGGTTATGCCGGCTGGAACACGCCGGTCGGCAATCTGCATCTCATAGGCGCCGCGACATGGCCCGGCGCCGGCACCGGCGCGGCCTCCGGCTTCATGCTCGCGCAACAGCTTGGCGGGAGGTAGCTCGCAAGATTTCATGAAGGCGACGAGAGGCAAGGCGCTGCTGCCCACGAAGCCCGGATCGATAAACTGATAGTGCCGCGCAAAGACAACAAAACCAACAAGGGGAACGACCATGACAATCAACAGACGAGAATTGCTGGGATACAGTGCCGCGGCACTTGGGGTGGCGGCGATCGGCCTGCCTGAGATCGCCAAGGCGGCAGCGGGCGAGCTGACCATCGCCTATAACGTCAATCTGCCGTCCTGGGATCCGACCACCGGACCTTCGGCGGTCAACCCGACCATTCAGGGTCTCTACCAGTCGGTGTTCGACCAGTTCATTCCGCAAAAGCCGGACCTGTCCTTTGCGCCTGGCCTGCTCACCGAATGGGGCTGGAACGAGGATCGCACCAAGGTGACGATGACGGTGCGCGAAGGCGTGACCTGGCATGACGGCTCGCCCTTCACGCCCGAGGACGTGGTCTGGTCGCTGCAGCGGGCGGGCGACGAAAAGACCGGCAATCCGATCCAGTTCGTCTGGAAGAACGTCAACAATTTCAAGATCGACGGCAACAAGATCACCGGCGACGTCGTGCAGTTCGATCCGGTCTATTTCAAATGGATGTCGTTCCTGACCGGCTACATCCTGCCGAAGGCCTACTACGAGAAGGTTGGCGCGGAAGGTTTCGAGAAGGCGCCGATCGGCACCGGCCCGTACATGGTGGAAAAATTCGAGCGAAATGCTTTCCTCCGACTGAAGGCCAACCCGCACTATTGGGGCGACAAGCCGGCCTTCGAGAATGTGACGATCAAGTTCGTCACCGACGCGGCGAGCCGCGTTGCCGAGATCGAATCCGGTTCCTCGCAGGTGACGCTGGAGGTCCCCTATGAAGAGTATGACCGGCTGATCGCCAAGGACGGGCTTGCCGGCTCGTGCAAGCCTGTTTCCGACATCGGCATGATCTTCTTCAATGACATCGAAGCGATGCTGGACAAGAACGTCCGCCAGGCCGCTGTCATGGCTGTGGACAAGGAGCTTCTGGTCAAACGGCTGCTGCGCGGCTATGGCCAGCCGATCGCTACGCTGGAGACCCCGGAGTACACGGCCTTCGATGCGTCGATCAAGGTCGAGCACAATCCGGAAAAGGCCAAGGAGCTGCTCGCGGCTTCCGGCTATTCGCCGGAAAAACCGGTCAAGTTCACCATCCAGACGACCAAGGGCTTCAAGCCCAAGGATTATGAGATGATCCAGGCAATCGTCGGCATGTGGCGCAAGGTCGGCATCGAGGCGACGATCGAGGTCTACGAGATCGCCAAGCACTATGAACTGCGCGCCGCCGACAAGCTGGCCCCGGCCGCCTTCTACAATTGGGGCAATGCCATCGGCGATCCGACGACGTCGACCGGTTTTGCCATGTATGGCCCGAGCCCGCACTCGGTGTGGGACAGCCAGGACCTGATCGACATGATCAATCCGCTGTGGGGCGAGAAGGACGAGGCCAAGCGGATCGCCGGCTGGAAGGCTGTCGACAAGTACATCGCCGAGCAGGCCTATGTGCTGCCGCTGATTCAGTATGCGCAACCGATCGTGCATGCCAAGGGCGTCAACGTGGTGCAGCATGTGTCCGGCGCGCTGCTGCCGGCGCTGATGACCCCGGCCTGATATCGGCTTGTGGGCGCCATTCTTCGCTGGGTGGCCCCCTCATCCGGCCCTTCGGGCCACCTTCTCCCCCTGGGGAGAAGAGACCAGCTCAGCCGTCCGTGACCTCTTCTCCCCTCGGGGAGAAGGTGGCCGCGAAGCGGACGGATGAGGGGGCTCTTCGTTAGAAACGCACTGGGCCTACACCAGAATGCTCCTGCAACGATTCCTGATCCGTCTGCTGACGATGCTGATTACGCTGTTCGGCGTGGCCGTCGTCGTCTTCGTCGTGATCCGCGTCGCGCCTGGTGACCCGATCGCCATGATGCTGCCCCCCGGTGCGACAGATGCCGACATCGACCGGCTGCGTGCACTCTACGGGCTCGACAAGACCATCGTGCAGCAATTCTTCATCTGGCTGTCCGGCGTCGTCAGGGGCGATTTCGGCACCTCGATTTCGCTCAGGCAAGATGTGCTCAGCCTTGTCTTCAATCGTTTGCCGGCAACGCTGGAACTTGCCATCATCGCGCTCGTCATGGCGGTTGGGCTCGGCGGCACGACGGCGATCCTCGGAGCCCGCGAGCGCGGCACGGCGGTCGAAGCCGGCATCGATATCGCCAGCGGCGCCGCCCTTTCCATTCCCGATTTCCTGTGGGGCCTCGTGCTGATCCTTTTGTTTGGCGTGCTGGTGCCGATCTTCGACATTTCCGGCCGCGTGTCGCCGCAGCTCGATCTGCCCTTCGTCACCCAGTTCTATTTCTTCGAGAGCTTGCTTCGGCTGCGCTTCGACCTGACCTGGGATCTGCTGAAACACATGCTGATGCCGGCAGTAGCCTTGGCATTGCCGCTGGCGGCAATCATCGCGCAGTTGCTGAAACAGTCGCTGAAGGAAGTGCTTGACCTCGACTATGTCGTGCTGGCGCGGGTGAAGGGGTTTTCGGAAACGCAGGTTATCCTGCGCGAGGCGCTGAAGAACGCTGCCTTGCCGACACTGACTCTCGTCGGCGTCCAGTTCACCTTCCTTGTCGGCGGCACGGTCATCGTCGAGCGGCTGTTTTCCTACGAAGGGCTCGGCAACATGGCGATCGATGCCGTCATCAACCGCGACCTGCCGCTGATCCAAGGCATCGTGCTGGTGTTCGCGCTGCTGTTCGTGCTGATCAATCTTGCAGTCGACATGATGTATGCGCTGCTCAATCCGAGGCTGCGCCATGGGTGAGGCACGCATGGCCCGGCGCGGATTGGGCCCGAGGCTGTGGCTGGCCGGCGGCTGGCTGCTGCTGGTACTTCTTGCGGCGATGTTCGCGCCGCTGGTGGCGCCGCAGGACCCGCTGGCGCAGGATCTGATGCTGGAGCGGCTGCCGCCATTCTGGATGAGTGGTGCGGAATCCGGCTATTGGCTGGGCACCGACAGCCTCGGCCGCGATCTCCTCTCGCGGCTGATCTTCGGCGGCCGTATCGCCTTCATCGTCGCTTTCGCGGCGGCGATCGCCGCCTGCCTTGTCGGCTCGACGCTCGGACTGGTCGCCGGCTATTTCGGCGGCTGGGCCGACCGCATCATTTCACGCATCGTCGACGTCTGGATGGCATTCCCGCCGGTGCTGTTCGCCATCCTGCTGGTCGCGGTGCTCGGCACCGGCCTCAGTTCCGTCATCCTCGCCATCGTCATAATCGACTGGACGCGCTTTTGCCGGGTGATCCGCGCCGAAGCGATGGGCCAGTCGCGCATGGACTATGTCGAGAACGCCCGCATCGCCGGCTATGGCCGCATCGGCATCATGCTGCGCGAGGTGCTGCCCAATGTGGTGCCGTCGATCGTGGCACTGCTGTCGCTGGAGATGGGCATCGCCGTCATCGTCGAGGCCATCCTGTCCTTCGTCAATCTGTCGATCTCGACCGACGATCCGACCTGGGGCGGCATCATCGCCGAGGGCCGGCTGTCGATCCATCAGGCCTGGTGGGTGCTGGTGTTTCCGCTTGTCACGCTGATCCTCACCGTGCTGTCGTTCAGCCAGTTCGGTGATGCGCTGAAGACACGCTTCGATCCGGTGCTGCGATGAGCGCTTGCCTGGATATTGCCAATCTGAGCGCCGTGCTGCCGAACGGCCAGCGCGTGCTGCGCTCGGTGTCGCTCTCCGTGCAGCCGGGTGAGGTGCGTGCTCTTGTTGGCGAGAGCGGCGCCGGCAAGACGATGATCGGCAAGGCGGTGCTCGGTGTGCTGCCGTCAAGCGTGCGCATCGTCGAAGGCGCCATGCAGCTCGAAGGCGAAGACCTCGGCAGGCTGCAGCCCAAGGCAAGGCGCACGCTGATCGGCGCTCGCACGGCGCTGATCCCGCAAGATCCGTTGACTGCGCTCAACCCGTCGCGCCGCATCGGTCCGCAGATGACTGACCGGCTGGTGCGCATTCTCGGCTGGAACGGTGACAAGGCGGACAAGCGTATCCGGCAATTGTTGGATGAGGTGCAGATCCGCGATCCCGACCGGGTGCTGAAATGCTATCCGCACGAGCTGTCCGGCGGCATGCGCCAGCGTGTGCTGATCGCCGCCGCCTTCGCCGCCGAGCCACGGCTGATCGTTGCCGACGAGCCAACAACCGCGCTCGACGTGACCGTGCAAAAGCAGATCCTGCGCCTGATCGCCGAGTTGCAACGCGAGCATGGCACCGCGATCCTGTTCGTCACCCACGATCTCGGCGTCGTTGCAAAGATCAGCCAGCAAGTGTCTGTGCTCTACGCTGGCAAGGTGGTGGAAGAGGCTGATACAGCCGCTCTCTTCGCCGCGCCTGAGCATCCCTATACGCGGGCATTGATAGCCGCCACGCCACGCTACACCCATCCCTTGGCCTCGCTGAAGCCGGTGGACGAGACCGTGCTGGCCGGGCTTGCCGCCGAGATCGGCGCGGCAGACCAGGCGTGGAGGCGGCCGCATGGTTGAGCCGCTGTTTTCCGTGCGCGGGCTGAAGGTGGCGCTGCCCGACATGACCCGCAAGCCGCTGATCGGCCGCGCGCCGCTGGCCGAGATTTTGAAAGGCCTGGACTTCGATCTGCCGAGAGGTTCGGTGACCGGCATCGTCGGTGAATCCGGGTCCGGAAAATCGACGCTCGGCCGCACGCTTGTCAGACTTCTGGAGCCGAGCGTCGGCAGCATCCATTTCGAGGGCCGCGATATCGCCCATCTGCCGGATGCGGAGCTGCGACCTCTGCGCCGCGACCTGCAGATGATCTTCCAGGACCCGATGTCGTCGCTCAACCCGCGTCGCACCATCGCCGGCATCATTGCCGCGCCGCTCAAGCAGAATGGGCTTGGCGACAGGCTTAGGGAACGCGTCGCCGAGGCATTGCATCGCGTCGGCCTGCCGCAAAGCTTCGCTAGTCGCTATCGTCATGAACTGTCGGGCGGGCAGCGCCAGCGCGTCGGAATTGCGCGCGCGTTGGCGCTTTCGCCGAAATTCGTGCTGGCCGACGAGATCGTCTCCGGCCTCGACGTATCGACGCAGGCGCAGATCCTCACCCTTTTGGAGAGACTGGCCGCGGAGATGGGGCTGACCGTCGCCTTCATAAGCCACGACCTGTCGGTCATCCGGCGGCTGTGCCAACAAGTGATCGTGATGCGCGAGGGCATGATCGTCGAGGCGAGCGCCACCGATGCGCTGTTCGACAATCCCAAGGAGACCTACACGCGCGACCTGCTTGCCGCCATCCCGCTGCCTGAGATCGACGCGGACTGGTTGCGGCCAGCAACGAAAGCGCCGGCATAGGACTGTTCACCCCCCACGCCGAACAGCGGGCTTCGGACGTGCATGATGGGCAAAACCAGCCCGCGAACGGAGGGTGACATGAACTACGCAACCGGCGCCATAATGCTTGCCGCGATCCTGTTCGGCTCGATGGGAGCGGCCTCGGCCGATGCGATCCCGGGGATGCGCGGCCACGACCACACCGGGATCACGGTGCCCGACATGAAGCAGGCGGTCGACTTCTTCACCGAAGTGGTCGGCTGCAAGAAGGCGATGTCGTTCGGTCCGTTCGCCGATGACAAGGGCACCTTCATGCAGGATCTTCTGGGTGTCGATCCGAAGGCTGTCATCGAGCAGGTCACCATGGTCCGCTGCGGCTATGGATCGAACATCGAGCTGTTCAAATACACCGCGCCCGACCAGAAGGATTTGACGCCGAAGAACAGCGATATCGGCGGCTTCCACATTGCCTTGTATGTCGATGATGTCGCCGCGGCGAAAGCCTATCTCGACGGCAAGGGCGTGAAGACGCGGATGGGGCCGCTGCCGGTCAAAGAAGGTCCGGCGGCCGGCCAGACCATTCTCTATTTCCAGGCGCCATGGGGGCTGCAGCTGGAGGCGATCAGCTATCCCGACGGGATGGCCTATGAGAAAGGTGCCGAGACTGTGCTGTGGAGCCCGAAGAACCCGGAGAAGTGATTTCCAGAGCGCGCTTGCGGGGCCAACCCGCAGGCGCGCCACCCGTGTTCAGCAATCGTTCCAACATGAAACTTTAAGCTTGAAATATTTTATCTCCGGCGCGATAGTTGAGATACAGCAAGCGAAGAGGAGATCGCACGGATGAAGGTTGCGGTTCTCGGTGGCGGACCAGCCGGCCTCTACTTTGCCATTTCAATGAAGCTGCGGGACGCCGCCCACGAGGTCACGGTGTTCGAGCGCAACCGCGCCGACGATACGTTCGGCTGGGGCGTCGTGCTGTCGGCCGAAACACTCGACAACCTTGCCAAAAACGACCCGGTCAGCGCTGTCTGGATCAAGAAGCATTTCGCCTATTGGGACGACATCGCCGTCATCCATGACGGCGTGCGCACGGTCTCGTCGGGCCACGGTTTCTGTGGCATCGGCCGCAAGCGGCTTCTGGTCCTGCTGCAGCGACGCGCGCGCGAACTTGGCGTGAGGCTGATGTTCGAGAGCGATATCGCCGACCCTCAGCCCTATATGGAGACGCATGATCTGGTCGTCGCCGCCGATGGGCTGAACTCAAGGGCGCGCAACACCTTCGTCGAAGTCTTCAAGCCCGACATCGACACCCGCAAATGCAAATTCGTCTGGCTCGGCACCAACCAGAAATTCGACGACGCCTTCACCTTCATCTTCGAGAAGACCGAGCATGGCTGGGTGTGGGCGCACGCCTATCAATTCGACAACGAGACAGCGACCTTCATTGTCGAGTGCAGCGAACAGACCTGGGCTGCCTTCGGCTTCGGCGCCATGTCGCAGCAGGAATCCATCGCCGTCTGCGAGCGCATCTTTGAGAAACATCTCGGCGCCCACGCGCTGATGACCAATGCCAATCACATCAGAGGTTCGGCCTGGATCAATTTCCCGCGCGTGCTGTGCGAACGCTGGTCCTACAAGAACCTGGCTCTGATGGGCGACGCGGCGGCCTCGGCACATTTCTCGATCGGCTCCGGGACCAAGCTCGCATTGGAAAGCGCGGTGGCGCTGGCCGAATATGTCAAAACCGAACCGGACCTCGACGCCGCCTTCCGCAAGTATGAGGATGCGCGCCGCACCGAGGTGCTGAAGCTGCAGTCGGCGGCGCGCAATTCGCTGGAGTGGTTCGAGGAGGTCGAGCGCTATCTCGGCCTCGATCCGGTGCAGTTCAATTATTCGCTGCTGACCCGCTCGCAACGCATCAGCCACGAGAATTTGCGGCTGCGCGATGCCAAATGGCTTGAAAGCGCCGAGGAATGGTTCCAGCGCCAGGCAGGGGCAGGCGGCAACAGGCAGCGCCGGGCACCGATGTTCGCGCCGTTCAAACTGCGCGACATGCAGCTCAACAACCGCATCGTCGTTTCGCCGATGGCGCAGTACAAGGCAGTCGATGGCTGCCCGACCGACTGGCATTTCGCCCACTATGCCGAGCGTGCCAAGGGCGGCGCCGGGCTTGTCTATATCGAGATGACCTGCGTCAGCCCGGAAGGACGCATCACGCCCGGTTGTCCCGGCTTCTATGCGTCCGAACATGAGGTGGCGTGGAAGCGGCTGGTCGATTTTGTCCACACCGAGACCGAGGCGAAAATCTGCGCCCAAGTCGGGCATTCCGGGGCCAAGGGCTCGACCCGTATCGGTTGGGAAGGCACCGACGTGCCGCTCGCCTCGGGCAATTGGCCGGTCATGGCGGCCTCGGCGATTGCATGGTCACCTGAGAATCAGGTGCCGAAAGCCATGGACCGTGCTGACATGGACAAGGTGCGCGACGAGTTCGTGACCGCCACACAGATGGCCGATCGCTGCGGCTTCGACATGCTGGAGATCCATGCCGCGCACGGCTATCTGCTGTCGTCCTTCATCACGCCGGTCACCAACCGGCGCACGGATGAGTATGGCGGTTCGCTGGAAAATCGCATGCGCTATCCCCTGGAAATCTTCCATGCGGTGCGTGCCGCCTGGCCGGCGCGAAAGCCGATCTCGGTGCGCATTTCGGCCAATGACTGGGTCGGCATCGAGGGTGTGACGCCGGCCGATGCGGTGGAGATCGCGCGGATGCTGCATTTGGAAGGCGTCGACATATGCGACGTCTCGGCAGGCCAGACCTCGATTGCCGCCAAGCCTGTCTATGGCCGCATGTTCCAGACACCATTCTCGGACCGCATCCGCAACGAGGTCGGTATGGCGACGATGGCGGTCGGCAACATCTACGAGCCGGATCATGTCAATTCGATCCTGATGGCCGGCCGCGCCGACCTGGTGGCTCTGGCACGGCCGCATCTCGCCGATCCCTACTGGACGCTGCATGCGGCCGTGACGCTCGGTGATCGTGGTGTCAAATGGCCGGATCCCTATCTGCCCGGACGCGACCAGATCTACCGGCTGGCCGAGCGCGATGCGGCGGCGGGGCTGAAAGTATGACGACGGCCTTGGCGATTTCAGGCAAACATGCGCTGGTCACTGGCGGCGGCTCCGGCGTCGGCCGGGCCATAGCACTCGTGCTGGCCGAGGCCGGCATAGAGGTGACCATATGCGGGCGGCGCGAGGCCGAGCTTGCCAAGGTGGCTGGCGAGAACGACCGCATCCACGCCATGTCAGCCGATGTTGCCAACGAGGCGGCGGTGACATCGCTCTACGCGCAAGCGGAAGCCGTGCGCGGCCCGTTCGACATCGTCGTCGCCAATGCCGGCATTGCCGGCAGCACGCCGGCGCACAGGACCTCGCTTGCCGACTGGCAGCGGACGCTCGACGTCAATCTGACCGGCGCCTTCCTGACGGTGAAGCCGGCGCTGGCCGGCATGGCCGCGCGCAAGGCGGGCCGGATCGTCTTCGTCGCCTCGACCGCAGGGCTGAAAGGCTACGCCTATGTCGCGCCCTACGTGGCGGCCAAGCATGGGGTGGTCGGGCTGATGCGGGCACTGGCGGCCGAGACGGCGAAATCCGGCGTGACCGTCAACGCCGTTTGCCCGGGCTTCGTAGAGACCGACATGCTGGCGGACTCCATTCAGCGCGTCGTCGAAAAGACCGGCCGCTCAGTCGAGCAGGCGCGGGCGAGCCTTGCCTCGACCAACCCGCAAGGCCGTTTCATCCAGCCGCAGGAAGTTGCCGCGACGGTGCTCTGGCTGTGCGGCGATGCGGCTGCGTCGATTACCGGACAAGCGATTTCGATCTCAGGAGGCGAAACATGGTAGCCGGCCCATTGCCCGCGCCGTCGGGACCCGGCAAGGACCGGCTGCGTCTCTGGATCAGGCTGCTGCGCGCCTCGCGCACGATTGAGGCGGAACTGCGCGAGCGGCTGAAGAAAGAATTCGATACGACACTGCCGCGTTTCGACGTCATGGCCGCCCTCTACCGCGCGCCGGAAGGCATGCTGATGAGCGATCTGTCGCGCTTCCTGCTGGTCTCCAACGGCAATGTCACCGGCATTGTCGACCGGCTGGTTTCGGAAGGCCTGGTCGCGCGCGCGCGCCGCAATGGCGATCGCCGCACATCCATGGTGCGACTGACCGATGAGGGTTCCAGATCCTTTGCCACAATGGCCGCGGCGCATGAGGGTTGGATCGGCGAATTGCTGGCCAAGGTCAGCGAGGAGGATGCGCGCCGGCTGACCGGCATGCTGACCTCGTTCCGCAGCAACTGGGAGGGACGCGAATGAGTTCGATGGCCGGCCTCAAGCCGAAGCACTTCCTGTGGGAGGTCGAAGGCAGGATCGCCAGGGTGCGGTTAGACCGGCCGGAGCGCAAGAATCCACTGACCTTCGACAGCTATGCCGAACTGCGCGACACATTCCGCGACCTCGTCTATGCCGACGACGTCGACGCCGTGGTGTTTCTGTCCAATGGCGGCAATTTCTGCTCGGGCGGCGATGTCCACGACATTATCGGCCCATTGGTCAAGATGGACATGAAGGAGTTGCTTGCCTTCACCCGCATGACCGGCGATTTCGTCAAGGCGATGCTCAACTGCGGCAAGCCGATCATCGCGGCGATCGACGGTGTCGCGGTCGGCGCCGGCGCCATCATCGCCATGAGCGCCGACATCCGCATCGCCACGCCGGAGGCCAAGACCGCCTTCCTGTTCACCCGCGTTGGCCTTGCCGGCTGCGACATGGGCGCCTGCGCGATTCTGCCGCGCATCATCGGCCAGGGCCGTGCCGCCGAATTGCTCTACACCGGCCGCACGATGACGGCTGCGGAAGGCGAGCGCTGGGGCTTCTACAACAGGCTGGCCGATGCCGCAGTGCTCGAGGCCGACGCGCTCGAGATGGCGGCGCGCATCGTCTCCGGCCCGACCTTCGCGCACGGCATCACCAAGACGCAGTTGAACCAGGAATGGTCGATGGGCCTCGACCAGGCGATCGAAGCGGAAGCGCAGGCGCAGGCGATCTGCATGCAGACGCGTGACTTCGAGCGCGCCTACAAGGCCTTCGTCGCCAAGAAAAAACCGGTGTTCGAGGGCAATTGATGGCTGACAGGAGTTTCCTCAACTGGCCGTTCTTTGAAGATCGCCACCGCGAATTGGCCGAAAGGCTGGAAGCATGGTGCGCCAGGAACCTGCCGGTCGATCACCATGACGTCGATGCCGCCTGCCGCGAGCTGGTGGCCAAGCTTGGCCGCGACGGCTGGTTGAAGCCGACGGCGCTCGATACGGACAATCCGGGACCGCTCGATGTCCGCACTTTGTGCATCATGCGCGAGACGCTGGCGCGCCATGACGGGTTGGCCGACTTTGCCTTCGCCATGCAGGGGCTCGGCACCGGCGCGCTCAGCCTGTTCGGCACGCCTGACCAGCAGCAATGGCTGGCAAAGACCACGGCCGGCAAGGCGATCTCGGCCTTCGCGCTTTCGGAGCCACGCTCCGGGTCGGATGTCGCCAACACCGAAATGACGGCGATCCGCGATGGCGACTTCTATATCCTCAGCGGCGAGAAGACCTGGATTTCCAATGGCGGCATCGCCGATCTCTACGTCGTCTTTGCCCGCACCGGCGAGGCGGCGGGCGCCAAGGGACTTTCCGCCTTTCTCGTACCCGCTGATACCAAGGGGCTTGGCATCGCCGAGCGCCTTGAGGTGATCGCTCCGCATCCGCTGGCGCGGCTTTCCTTCGATCAGGTGCGGGTGCCGGCTTCGGCGCTGATCGGCAAACCGGGAGACGGCTTCCGCATCGCCATGTCGGTGCTTGACGTGTTCCGCTCGACGGTCGGCGCGGCGGCACTCGGCTTTGCCCGCCGGGCGCTGGACGAAAGCATCAGCAGGGTGGCCGAGCGCAAACTTTTCGGCGCTCCGATGGCAGAGCTGCAGATGGTACAAGGCCATATCGCCGACATGGCGCTGGACGTCGATGCCGCGGCGCTGCTGGTCTACCGCGCTGCCTGGACCAAGGACATGGGCGCGGCGCGTGTAACCCGCGAGGCGGCGATGGCCAAGCTGTTCGCCACCGACAAGGCGCAAGAGGTGATCGACAAGGCTGTGCAACTGCATGGCGGCGACGGCGTCCGCAAAGGCCACATCGTCGAGAGCCTCTATCGCGAAATCCGCGCGCTGCGCATCTACGAGGGCGCTTCCGACGTGCAGAAGGTGGTGATCGCGCGGCAG
Source organism: Mesorhizobium sp. M0676 (assembly GCF_040320535.1). NCBI lineage: Bacteria > Pseudomonadati > Pseudomonadota > Alphaproteobacteria > Hyphomicrobiales > Phyllobacteriaceae > Mesorhizobium > Mesorhizobium sp. M0676. Next base: position 46,106 of record NZ_JAMYPU010000020.1, on the reverse strand, counting down.
GTGATGGGCGCGGCCTGACGGCGATGTATTTGATTTGAGATTGATCTTTAAGAATACCGGGGAGGCTTGAAAATGCACGAGATCCTGCAGCCGGAGGGCTGGGCGAAACCGGTCGGCTACGCCAACGGAATTGCTGCGCGCGGCAGGCTCGTCTTCGTCGGCGGACAGGTCGGCTGGAACGGGCAGTGCCAGTTCGAGACCGACGATTTCGCCGGCCAGGTGCGGCAGACGCTGCAAAACATCGTCGCCGTGCTGGCGGAAGCCGGCGCGGAGCCACGCCACATCACCGCGATGACCTGGTATTTCACCGACAAAGCCGAATATCTCGGCAACCTCAAGGGCATCGGCGAAGCCTATCGCGAGGTGATCGGCCGGCATTTTCCGGCGATGGCCGCCATGCAGGTGGTGGCGCTGGTGGAAGATCGCGCCAAAATCGAGATTCAGGCCACCGCCGTCATTCCGGATTAACGAATTCGTTATTCCCGGAATGATCAGCAGCGCAGCCCCGCCCGCTTCAGCAGCGGAAATACGTGGTCGCAGAAATAGGGCAGTTCCTGGGTGTAGTTGACGAACGACAGCGCGATGCCCTGGTAGCCATGCCCGGCAATGGCAGCCATCTCGGCGGCAATCGTCTCCGGCGTTCCAACCAGCGGGTAGGTGCCGGCGCCGCCGGCGAAACGCTGCCGGTAGCGGTCATAGGCATGCGGGTCATGCGACTGCGAGAACTCCTTCTTGCCTGCCATATGAGCATCGACCGCATCGTGGTCGACCAGATCGACGGCATAGCGCGTGTAGTAGGCCTGCGCCTCTTCCATGGTTGGACGGCAGACGACATGCGCCACCGTGTAGACGCCGACGTTGCGGCCAACCTTGTCGGCCCGCTCGCTGATGTCGGCGACATGCTTGCCGGCATCGCTCATTTCCGAAAAGGTCGTGAACAGATAATCGCATCGGGCGGCGGCGAAATCCCGGCCCGGGCCACCGAAAGCAGCGTTCATGGTCACCGGGCGTGGAACCTGCAGGCTCGCCGGCCGGCTCACCGCCTCCTTGAGGCGATAGTATGTGCCTTCATAGTCCAGAGGCTGGTCCGAGGCGTAGAGCTTTTCCAGGATTTCGATCCATTCGGCGGCCTGGTCGTAGCCCTTCTCGACCAAAGGCGTGCCGAACATGCCGAATTCCTTCGGGTTCCAGCCGCAGACGATGTTCAAGCCGGCGCGGCCCTGGCTGATATGGTCGACAGTTGCCAGCGCCTTGGCGGCATAGAGCGGATGCACCAGCGGCACATGCACGGTCATGAACAGGCCGATCTGCTCGGTGGCCACCGCCAGAGCTGCTGCCCAGGTGAAGGTCTCGAACGACCATTCGCGCACCTTGTTGCGGCCGCCAAAGCCACGCCAGCGCGCGATCGGAAGCATAAATTCCAGCCCGGCGCGGTCGGCGATCTGCGCCGCCGTCAGATTGTCCTGCCAGCTTGCCGTCCAGCGTTCCGGCACATCGGTGATGGCCAGACCGCCATCGGCATTGGTCGAAAAGACGCCGAGCTTCAGTTTGTTCAAGCCGTGCAGGGGATGCGTTTTGATCATCATGGGAACTCGTGGCGGGAGACCGACACGCTAGGCCCGCGCAAAAATATTTCAAGCCTGAAATAGCTTCGCCTCGCCGCCGATTGCGGATATGAATTTGGAGGGGAAAAAGGGGATGGATATGAGCGCGTTCCGTCAGAAGTGCATCGGCAAGACCAATCTCGTCGGCTCCTTCGCCGCTATTCCCCATCCCGTCGCCGTCGAAGTGATGGCGCTCACCGGCCTCGACTTCGTCTGCATCGACTGGGAACATGCCCAGATCGCGCGCGACACGATCGAAACCATGGTGCGCGCGGCCGACGTGCATCGCGTGCCGGTCATGGTGCGTGTTCCCGGTCATGCGCCGGAAGCTATCCAGGCGGCGCTCGACAGCGGCGCACAAGGCGTGCTCGTGCCGCGCGTCTCGACCGCTGCTCAGGCCGAGGCGGCGGTGAAAGCCTCGCGCTATCCGCCGCTGGGCGAGCGCGGCGTCGGGCCTGGCCGCGCGGCCGGCTATGGCTATCGCATTCCCGAATATCTGGCCGCGGCCAATGACAGGGTGGTCGTCGCGGTCCAGGTCGAGACATCGGAGGGGCTGGCCAACATCGAGGCGATCGCGGCCATAGACGGCATCGATGTGGTCTTCGTCGGCCCCGGCGATCTCTCCGTGTCGATCGATGCGATCGGGCCGAAAGGCGTGGACAAGCTCAATGAGGCGATCACAAGGATCATCCGCGCGACCGTCGCGCATGGCAGGACATCGGGCTTATTTTGCGCCAGCCCACAGACGATCAGCCAGTGGGCCGCTATCGGCGCGAGCTTCTTCGTGCTGGCCAGCGATACGATGTTTCTTGGCGCCGGCGCTGCGGCCAACTGCACCGCTGCGCGCGCCGAGCTGCGGTAGACGGGCGGGATCGGGCAAAAACTTTTTAAGCTTAAAACTTTTTCCTTGAAAAGCGCAGCACATTGGATAGCATCCAAACTCGATGGCGACTGTCGTGCCGGTGGGGCTTGCCGGGCAGTCCGTCGCGGTGCTCCGGGTGGGAGGGGTTTCAGTCCTTGTCGTTCATACTGCCCCAGTCATCGTCCAGCGCGCGTTATGCTTTCGACGGCGTACGTGCCCAGATCCGTGACCTGCACACCGAAAACATTGCCAACCTTGCCGTGCGCGCCCGAGAACTGGGCGACGTGATCGCGCTCTGGTACGGCGAAGGCGACATGGTGACGCCGGCCTTCATCCGCGATGCCGCGAAGGCCGCCTTCGATGAAGGCCAGACGTTCTACGTCCCCAACATGCGTGGCCATGGGCCACTGAACGAAGCCCTGGCCGAGTATCAGACGCGCATCCACGGCCGGTCGATCCCGATTGCGCGCACCACCGTCACGCCCGGCGGCATGCAGGCGCTGTACCTGGCGCTGGAACTGCTGGTCGATACCGGCAGCAACGTCGTCTATGTCGCGCCGCAATGGCCCAACATCCACAACGCCATCCATCTGATCGGCGGCGAGCCACGGCCGTTTTCGCTCGACTTCAAGGGCGACTGGCATCTCGATCTCGACCGGCTGTTCGCCACTTGCGATGCGCGTACCCGCGCGATCTTCCTGTCGACGCCGTCCAACCCGACCGGCTGGACCGCGTCGCGCGATGAGATGCAGGCGCTGCTCGACTTCAGCCGGCGCACCGGCATCTGGATCATCTCCGACGAGGTCTATGGCCGGCTCTATTTCGAGGGCAATGTTGCGCCTTCCATCCTGCAGATCGCCGAGGATGGCGACCGGGTGCTGTCGGTCAACAGTTTTTCGAAAGCGTGGGCGATGACCGGCTGGCGCATCGGCTGGCTGACGCATCCGTCGGGGGTAGCCGACCAGCTTGGCGCCATGACGCAGTATATCAACAGCGGCACCGCCGCGCCGATCCAGGCCGGCGCTGTCGCCGCCATTCGCCAAGGCGAGCCGCTGGTCGAGGAGATCAGACAGCGGATCAAAACCGGCCTCGACCTTGCCTATGACAGGCTGGCCCAGATTCCCGGCATCATCCTGCCGACGAAACCGCGCGGAGGCATGTATGCCTTCTTTGCCATGGACGGCGAAAGCGACGCCCGGCAGGCCTGCGCCAGGATACTGGAGACGGCGCGCGTCGGGCTGGCTCCCGGCCACCTCTTTGGAAATTCGGCAGCGGCCTTCCTGCGGATGTGCGTGTGCCGTGAACGCGACCAGATAGCGACCGCGCTCGAGCGCATGGTCGCCGCCATGAATTGACGCCCCGCTGGGAGGTGGGACGGCAACAAACCGTGCGGGAGCAAACCCGCCCGATCAACAACCAGAGGGAACACAAAATGAGCTTCACTCGTCGCAACCTGCTTCTTCTCGCCGCCACGATCGGCATCGCTGCCGGCCCGGCCACCGCCTTTGCCGCCGATGTGCTCAATGTCGGCGCCTACCCGACCAATCCGCCCTTCGAATACAAGAACGAGAGCGGCACTTTCGAGGGCTTTGAAGTCGACATCGTCAACGAAGCGGCCAAGCGTGCCGGCATGACCACCGACATTGCCGACCTCGGCTTCCAGGCGCTGTTCGCGGCTGTCAGTTCCAACCGCATCGATGTCGCGATCTCCTCGATCACCATCACGCCGGAGCGACTGAAAACGCTGTCCTTCACCCAGCCCTATTATGACTCCGACATGGGCATTGCGACGAAGACCGATAGCGCTGTTAACACCGAGGCCGACCTCAAGGGCAAGATCGTCGGCGTGCTTTCAGGCTCGACCGGCGAGACCTGGGTCAAGGCGCATCAGGAGGCTGACGGCTACAGCGACGTGAAGGGCTATGACACGCAGCAGAATCTTCTGCTCGACCTCAGCGCGGGCCGCGTGGACGCCGCCGTCAGCGATATTCCGGGCATGGAATACTCCTTCACCAAGATGAAGGACCTGAAGGTTAAGCAGCGCATCAAGACCGGCGAACAGTACGGCCTGATGATGAGCAAGGACCATCCGCTGCTCGGCAAGCTGAACGACGCGCTGACCGCGATGAAGAAGGACGGAACGCTGGCCGCGATCCACAAGAAGTGGTTCGGCAGCGACGCGCCAGCCGATTCCTCGACGGTCAAGGAAATGCCGCTGCCCAAGGCCTGACCGGCAATGCACTTAAATCGTGCCGGCTCCCAGGCCGGCACGATTCATTTCACGCTCCGGCGCCTGCTGCCACACGGATAGCCTCATCGGAGGCAAGGTCGATTGGTTTTAACTTGAGCATCCTTTGCTCTGGGGTTCGGGAACGCTCCCATGTCGCTGATCGACACCTTCTTCAATCCTGACGTGATCATGTCCAGCCTGCCGGCGCTGTTGCGTGGCTTCCTGAACACGCTGCTGCTCGGCATTTTGAGTATCGGCATCGGCATTCCCATCGGCCTGGGGATCAGCCTGTTGCGGCTCTATGCGCCGAAGCCGCTGCGCTGGCTGGCGGTCGGCTACACCGACATCTTCCGGGCCCTGCCGGTGCTGGTGGTGCTGATCCTGATCTATTATGCGCTGCCCTTCCTCGGCATCCGTCTGTCGTCCTGGGCCTCCGCCGTGACGGCGTTCGCCATCATCATGTCGGCCTATTCAGCAGAAGTGTTCCGCTCCGGCATTGAGAGCATTCCGAAAGGCCAATTCGAGGCAGCACAGGCGCTCGGCCTGCCTTTCCTTTTGACCTTGCGCAAGGTGGTGCTGCCGCAGGCGATCCGAGTCGTCATCCCGCCGATGACCAGCAATTGCGTCTCGATGTTCAAGGACACGTCGCTCGCTTCCACCGTTGCGCTGCCTGAACTGTTGAAGGAAGCGACCAACGCGCAATCGCTCTATGCCAATCCCTCGCCGCTGATCGGCGCCGCTTTGGTCTATCTCATCTTCCTCTGGCCCATGGTCCGCCTCGTCAGCCTGCTCGAAGACCGCTTCAAGACCGAGAAGACGCGCTGACCTCATCAACCGTCCCGCTTCCCAAGCCATTCGCAGGAGATACAGTTGAGCAATTCCCAAGCCGCCGGCGGCTTTCCGGTCGACACCATCCGCGCCATGTTTCCGGCCTTGCAGCGCGCCGGTGATTTCATCTTCATGGACAACGCCGCCGGCGCGCAGATCCCGCAGAGCGTGCTCGACGCGGTGACCAATCACCTGGTCTCGCACAATGTGCAGCGTGGTGGTCGCTATGGGCGCTCGGTCACGGTCGACCAATCGGTTGCGGATGCTCGGACGAGCGTGGCCTTGCTGATCAACGCCTACAGTCCGTCGGAAATCTGCTTCGGCATGAACGCCACCTCGTTCATTCGCCTGGTCAGCCTCGGCATCAGCCAGATGCTGGCCAAGGACACAGAGCGCGACGAGATCGTCATCACCGATATGGACCACGACGCCAACATCGCCACGTGGCTGGCGCTGGAGCCCGCCGGAGCCAAGTTCAAATGGTGGCGCATGCGCGAGGACGGCAACCTGCATGTCGACGACCTCAAGCCGCTGGTTTCCGATCGCACCCGTCTCGTCGCCTGCACGGTGACCGCGCATTCGATCGGCTCGATCGTCGACGTCGCTTCGGTGGCCGCGATCGCGCATGCGGCCGGCGCCGAAGTGTTCCTTGACTGCGTGCATTACGGACCGCACGGGCTGATCGACGTGCAGGCCTGGGACTGTGATTATCTCGTCTGCTCCGGCTACAAGAATTTCTCGCCGCATATGGGCTTTCTGTGGGGCCGATTCGAAACGCTGAGGCGGCTGCCGACCTTCCGCGAGGATTTCATCCCCGACGAGCCGCCTTACAAGGTCGAGGCAGGCACCTTCATCTACGAGAACGTCTCAGGCATGGATGCCGCAGTGCAGTACCTGGAACTGATCGGCCGCAATCTGGCGCCCTCCAACAACCGCTCGCGGCGCGACAACATCGTTGCCGGCATGGGCGCCATCCGCGATTACGAAGTGCTCCTGGCGCGTGAGATGCTCGCCGTGCTCAAGGGATGCAATGCCACGATCTACGGCGTCGCCGAGGAAGCCCGCATCAACGAACGCGTGCCGACATTCTGCTTCAACATCGGCAAGCTGTCGCCGCAGCGGATCGTCGAGGAAATGGCTGACATGCAGATCGGCATCCGCGACGGCCATATGTATGCGCCCCGGCTGATGAAGCGTCTCAACCTGTCGATGGACAGCGGCGCCATCCGCGCCTCGCTGGTTCATTACAACACGGTCGACGAGGTCAGGCGTTTCGGCGAAGCCCTGCGCGCCGTCATCGCCAAGCTGTCTTAGCTCGATCGTCAGATGTCTCCGGCGTGGAACATCGGCCCGCCCTTGTGGGCCGGGAAGCCATAGCCGTTGATCATCACCAGATCGATGTCGGAGGCACGCGCCGCGATGCCTTCGGCCAGCAGTGCCTTGCCCTCTTCGGCCATTGCCGCCAGTAAGCGCGTGACGATCTCATCGGACGAAAAGCGGCGCGGCACGATGCCGTTGGCCGCTCGCACGGCCTCGATCAGCGCCGTTACTTGCGGGTCGCTCCTGCGTTCGCCGTCCGAATAATCGTACCAGCCGCGCCCGGTCTTGCGGCCGAAGCGGCCGGCCTCGCACAGCCGGTCGGCGATTTCGACATAACGTGCTTGCGGATCGCGCATCGCCGCCTGTCGCTTGCGCCGCGCCCAGGCTATCTCCAGCCCAGCCATATCGTTGACCGCGAAGATCCCCATCGGGAAGCCCCAGGCCTCCAGCGCGGCATCCACCTCATCGGGTGCTGCGCCATCCTCCACCATAAACTCCGCCTCGCGGCGGTAGGCCGAATAGATGCGGTTGCCGATGAAACCCTCGGTAACGCCGCACACGACAGGCAGCTTGCCGAGCTTCCTGACGAAGGCGATCGCCGAGGCGAGCACATCGGGCGCCGTCGCCGCGCAATCCACCACTTCGGTGAGCCGCATGACGTTGGCCGGGGAGAAAAAATGCAGGCCGACGATCCGTTCGGGCCGGGCGGTTGCAGAGGCGATCTCGTCGGGGTTGAGGTAGCTGGTGTTGGTCACAAGGATGGCGTCCGGGCGGACGATACGTTCGAGCTTCCGGAAGAGTTCGGTTTTTACCGCGAGATCGTCGAACACTGCCTCGATGACCAGATCGGCCTGCACCAGCCTGCCGGCGTCGCTGGCCGCTTCAAACCGGCTCAGCGCCTCCCTGCGCGCATGATCGGTGAGACGGCCGGATTGGACCGACTTGTCGAGAAGCCCGGCGATACGCTCGTATCCTTTTGCCGCGGCGCCGTCGTTCTGCTCGATGCCGATTACGCGATAGCCGGCATTCAAGGCCGAGACCGCGATGCCTGCACCCATCAGGCCGGTTCCGACGATACCGACGGTCTCGACCTTGCGAGGCGTGATACCCTCCAGCCTGTCGACTTTGCTGGCTTGCCTCTCGGCAAAGAAGACGTGGCGCAACGCTGCCGCTTCGCGAGAATCCCGGAGGCGCAGGAAGGTCGCGCGTTCGTCCGCAAGACCGTCCTCAAGTTTGGCCATGGACGCAGCCTGGACCAATCTCACGGCTTCTGCAGGCGCGATCTGTCCACGGCTGCGGGAAAGCACCTTTCTTGCGGCTGCCGCTTCGGCTTCGGGTTGCGAGCGTGGGACGGAAAGCGCGCCCGTGCGCCGCAACGGTTGGCCAACGAGACGGCGGGCGACATCGAGCGCGCCTTCGGGAAGATCGTCTGCAATGGCATCGATCAGACCGAGAGTGAGCGCTTCGTCGGCTTTCGCGGGCCGACCCGTGCCGATCAGGTCGATTGCGGCGACCGTGCCGATGAGGCGGGGCAGGCGTTGGGTTCCGCCGGCCCCAGGCACTAACCCGAGCTTGACCTCGGGCAGGCCGAAGCTGGCCGCCTTGCTGGCCACCCGGTAGTGGCAGGCCAGCGCAATCTCGCAGCCGCCGCCGAGCGCCGCGCCGCCAACTGTCGCGACGACCGGTTTCGCGAAGCTCTCGATCGCTTCGATCACTTCAGGCAGTGTGGGCTCGATAGCGGGCTTGCCGAATTCCTTGATATCGGCGCCACCGATGAAGGTGCGCCCAATGGCGGTCAGCACCACGGCAGACACTTCATCCGACGCCGCACGCCCAAGCGCAGCCATCAGTCCGGCCCTGACATGGAAGGACAGCGCGTTGGCCGGCGGATTTTCGATCGTGACGACGAGAACGCCATCGACGATCTTGCCTGTGACACTCTCGGAAAATCGTGCTGTGTTCATGGGAGTTTTATCCCGGAACGACGGCAAATCTTCCTCCTCCTTCTGCTCTCCGCCAAATGCCGGTGTCCCGGCTCGGACGGATGAAGAGCCATGGGGTTCTTCAAATAATTTCAAGCTTAAAATAATTAGAATTCAAAAAACTTCAAGCCTACCGGAGTGGACTGCAAAAGGCGTCGCTACCACGACGGTGATCGGTCAGACTTGACGGTTGCACTGCGGTGCCGGGTCAAGGCGAGTTTGTGGAAACCTTCGGCAGCAGGGCTTTGAAATAGTCGATCGTCTGTTGCAGCCCGGCTTCCAAAGTCACCGTCGGCTCCCAGCCGACAAGCCTTTTGGCAAGGGTGATATCGGGCTGGCGGTGCCGCGGATCGTCTTGCGGAAGATCGCGGTAAATTATATCCGAACCTGATCCGGTCATCTGCGTCGTCAGTTCGGCCAAGCGCCTGATCGTTACTTCCCTTGGATTGCCGATGTTTACTGGACCGGTCACCTCCGGCCCCGTATCCATGAGGCGCAGCATGCCGCTCACCAGGTCGTCGACGTAGCAAAACGACCTTGTCTGTGAGCCGTCGCCGAATATGGTTATCGGTTCACCACGAAGCGCCTGCACGATGAAATTTGAGACAACCCTGCCGTCTGCCGGGTGCATGCGCGGCCCGAACGTATTGAAAATCCGCGCGACCTTGACCCACAAGCCATGTTGTCGGTGATAGTCGAAGAACAGCGTTTCGGCGCAGCGTTTGCCTTCATCGTAGCATGAGCGCGGCCCGATCGGGTTTACATTGCCCCAGTAACTCTCGGGCTGCGGATGCACAGACGCGTCACCATAGACCTCACTGGTGGAGGCCTGAAAGACTTTGCATTTCAGCCGCTTTGCCAGTCCAAGAACATTGATGGCGCCGTGCACGGCGGTCTTGATCGTCTGAACCGGGTCGTACTGGTAGTGAACAGGCGAGGCCGGACACGCCAGGTTGTAAATCTCATCGACTTCGACGTAGAGCGGAAAGGTCACGTCATGGCGCATGAATTCGAAGCGGGGATGCTTGGCCAAATGGTCGATATTGCGCTTTGATCCGGTGAAAAGGTTGTCGACACACAAGATTTCGTCGCCTCGTTCCAACAGGCGGTCAATAAGATGCGAGCCGATAAACCCTGCGCCCCCGGTAACGAGAATGCGTCTGCGGCTGTCATAGAGTCTGGCCAATTTCTGCTCCCAGGCAAATGCTGATCGACCAGATATCGGTCGCCACACGCAGGATACGACGTGTCCGCAGCCAATGCACAAGGACCAAACTGAAATTTCGCAGATCCGCTCGGTGCCGATGCGAATTCCGATCCGGGCATTTGGTTTGATCAGAAGGCACGATTGAGGCCGATAGTGGCCTATGGATTGGCAGCAGAGAATATCAGCCCTGTCGTCAGGGCCGCCGCTGCGTAGATGGCCGGCAGAACCTGACGGTTCACCCCAATCCGCAGCAGAGAGTGGCTCGAAACCCGATCCTGCTGGATTTTATCCACAACATCGATGACATCGGCGGATGGCAACATGAAAAAAACGGTGACGCCTATTTGCGTGAGACATTCCTCTTCGCGATAGAGCATCGTTGAATTGGCCAACAGCCTGCCATACAAGCACGTCGGCTCAACAGGTGGCTCGAGGAACCCCACGGATGTCCGAACGCATTGCAGTTATCGGCCTGGGTTATGTCGGCCTGCCGGTAGCCATTGCCTTTGGGAAGGTTTTCCCCGGCACCATAGCTTTTGACATCAGCGAGCGTCGGATCGGGGAATTGCGTGGCGGCGTCGATCGTACGGGGGAAGTTGACGCAACGGCGCTCAAGGAGACCTCGATAGGGCTGACCACCGATCGGGAGATGTTGAAAGGCGCTACTTTCTTCATCGTTGCCGTGCCAACCCCTATCGACGCAAATCGCGCTCCCGATCTAGCTTCTTTGAAACTGGCGTCCGAACTCGTCGGCGAGGCGGTGAGCAAAGGCGCCGTCGTCGTTTTTGAGTCGACAGTCTATCCAGGTGTGACCGAAGATTTCTGTGGGCCGATCATCGAGCAGGTTTCCGGCCTGCGACATCCCCGCGACTTTGCCCTCGGCTATTCGCCCGAACGCGCCAACCCCGGCGATCGAGAACACTCGCTGCAAAAGATCGTCAAAGTCGTCTCCGGCGAGAATAACGAGACGCTGGAGCGCGTCGCGAACGTTTATGGCCGTATCATCGATGCCGGCGTCTACCGCGCCCCGTCGATCAAGGTGGCCGAGGCAGCGAAAATTATCGAGAACACCCAGCGCGATCTGAACATCGCGCTGATGAACGAACTGGCAATGATCTTCGAGCGGCTCGATATCCGGACGCAGGATGTTCTTGATGCTGCGTCGACGAAATGGAACTTCCTTCCCTTCAAACCGGGGTTCGTCGGCGGCCACTGCATCAGCGTCGATCCATATTATTTGACCGCCAAGGCCGAGGCCGAAGGTTACCATCCGCAGATCATCCTCGCCGGACGTCGCATCAATGACGGCATGGGGGCCTTCGTCGCCCAGCAGGTTGTCAAACGGCTGATTGGTTCTGACACGCCCGTCAAAGGGGCTTCTGTCGGCATTCTCGGGCTGACATTCAAGGAGGACGTGCCGGATTTGCGCAACAGCCGCGTTTTCGACATGGTCAAGGAACTAAGGCAGTTCGGAATTATCCCTAAAGTCCATGATCCCCTTGCCGATGTCGAAACCGCTCGGCGTGATCACGGCGAAACAATCCTGCCGCTCGATGAGATAAACGATTTGCAGGCGCTTGTTCTGGCGGTGCCTCACAGGCAATATCTCACCAACGAAAGAGCGCGTCTTTTTCAAATGATCAGGCCGGGGGGGACACTGTTCGATGTCAAGTCGGCCATCAAGCCCAATGAAGTTCCCGACAACATAAAATACTGGAGCTTGTAAAGCTCGCCTGAAATTAACGCTAGGATATGCAGTGACATCAAGCAGGCCGATACTGATCACCGGCGCAGCCGGGTTCATAGGGTTTCATCTTTGCCTGAGGCTGCTTGCCGAAGGACGCCAGGTTATCGGCCTCGACTCCATGAACGAGTATTATGACGTCAGCCTGAAGCAGGCTCGTCTCGAGCGGCTGAAAGCGTTTTCGAATTTTTGTTTCGAGCATGCCGATCTCACGGAGCGGGACCGTATTTCGGAGCTCTTCCTTTCGGCCGCGCCGGAGGTTGTCGTCAATCTCGCGGCGCAAGCCGGCGTACGCTATTCCATCAGCAATCCGCACGCCTATGTGGAAAGCAACCTCAGCGGCTTTGTCAACATCCTGGAAGGATGCCGGCAGGCCTCCGTCGGCCATCTGGTCTATGCATCGTCGAGTTCGATTTATGGCGGCAGCACCCGCATGCCGTTTTCCGTGCACGATCCGGCGGACCATCCGCTCAGCCTTTACGCCGCAAGCAAGAAGGCGAACGAGCTGATGGCGCACACATACAGCCATCTGTTTGGACTGCCGACCACCGGGCTGCGTTTTTTCACCGTCTATGGTCCGTGGGGGCGGCCGGACATGGCGCTGTTCATCTTCGCCAAGGCTATCCTCGCCGGCGAGCCGATCGAGGTCTTCAACTATGGCAACATGCAGCGGGATTTCACCTATATCGACGACATTGTCGAAGGTATTATCCGCGTCATGCAGCAACCCGCGACACCCAATCCTGAGTGGAAAAGTGTCGCGCCAGACCCAGCGACCAGCAACGCCCCGTTCAGGATTCACAACATCGGCGGCAATTCGCCCGTTCAACTGAACCGATTGATCGAGGTGCTCGAAGACGCGCTGGGACGCAAGGCAAACCGCAACCTCAGGCCACTTCAGCCAGGCGACGTTCCGGCAACTTTCGCCAATGTCAGCTCGCTCGAGGAGGCGACCGGCTTCAAGCCCAAAATCCCGATCGAAATAGGGGTTCCGCGCTTTGTCGAATGGTACCGGGAGTTCTACCGAGCATGATCGGATGCTTCGCCACCTGGAGGCGGCTGGCTCCTGACCAGCCATCGCTGGCGCATGCCGCTCGGAAAACTCAATAAGCCGCAGCCGAACTGGGTGTCGCCTGAAGGCGGTGAATATCTTTCCGGGGCGGCGCACCGAACAGGCGACGATATTCTCGGCTGAACTGCGAAGGGCTGTCATAGCCCACCGCGAACCCGGCCGTGCCTGCGTTTACGCCGCCGGCAAGCATAATCCTTCGCGCCTCCTGCAGGCGCAGCTGCTTCTGGTATTCGAGCGGGGTCATGCGCGTAATCGCCTTGAAATGGGCATGAAGGGACGACGCGCTCATGCCTGATGCCGCCGCAATCTCTTCGATGCGCAGTTGTGCCTGGAAATGATTGCGGATCGTGGCGATGGCGCGGCTGACCTGGTTCAGGTGGCTGTCCACCGACGCCATCTGGCGAAGCGTGTCACCGTGCGGTCCGGCGAGGAGCCGGTAAAGGATTTCGCGTTCGATCAGCGGCGCCAGCACGGTGATGCTCTCGGGGCGATCGAGCAGCCTGACAAGCCGACAGGCGGCATCAATCAGGTCGGGGTCACTTGGATAGGCAGCTAACACCGGCAGATCCCTGCTGGGGGATGCACGTCCTTCTTTCACAAGCAGTTCGGCCAGCGCGGTGGAATCAAAATCTATCTTGCAACAGAGGTAGGGCGCCGCCGGGCTCGCCTCCAACACATGCCCGACCAGCGGCAGGTCGACCGAGACGAGCAGGTAGCTCGATGCGTCATAGACCACGCTCTGGTCGGCCAGCGAGACGCGCTTCGATCCTTGGGCGATTATGCAAAGCGACGCCTCGTAGACCGCAGGCACGGGTGCACTGGGCTGGTTGGCGCGAATGAGCGACAGCCGCGGCACCGCAGTGCCGGCCATGCCAGATTTCGGCGCAAAGCGGGTGATCAGCTCGGCGAGTTCATTGATTTTCTCCATGCCGCATAAATCTTCATGGCGCGAAATGTTGCAAGGCATTTCGAGTTCATTTCGAGGATCGTGCAAACTCTTTGGACGATCACGCTACCGCCCTTTGCCGGTTCGCCGCCATCTATCTCCCCGTCACCGCAGCGAAAAAGGAACGATCATGACGGGACTTAAAGACAAGGTTGTACTCATCACCGGCGCCTCCAGCGGCATCGGCGAAGCGACGGTTCGGGAACTTGCCGGTGCCGGCGCCAGACTGTTCATCGGGGCCCGCCGCACCGAGCGGCTCAAGGCGCTGGCCGCAGAAATAGGCAAAGGCGTCGCGTGGCGCGAACTCGACGTGACTGACGCGGCGAATTTCGACGCCTTTGCCGATGCCGCTCATGCCGAATTCGGGCAGATCGATGTGCTGGTCAACAATGCCGGCGTCATGCCGCTGTCGCCGCTTGCCGCGCTGAAGCGCGATGAGTGGTCTCGCATGATCAATGTCAACATCGGCGGCGTGCTGAACGGGATCGCCGCGGTGCTGCCGCGCTTCGTCGCCCAGAAGAATGGGCATATCGTCAATGTCGCCTCGGTCGGTGCGCATATCGTGCTGCCCACCGCGGCGGTCTATTGCGGCACGAAATATGCCGTCTGGGCAATCACCGAGGGGCTGCGGCAGGAGCATGACGACATCCGCGCCACGATCATCTCCCCCGGAGTGACCGCAACCGAACTAGGCGACGATATCAGCGATCCTCAGGTCGCCACGGCTCTGAAAGAATGGCGGCAGAAGTCGCTCACACCGGACGCCATTGCACGGGCGATCCGTTTTGCGCTTGATCAACCCGATGGCGTGGACGTCAACGAAGTGATCGTGCGGCCAACCGCTGCCAATATGTAGAACTTGCTGCCGGATGCCGGCTTTCGGCGAGCTAGGGCGCTCTCCGAGATCCGGCAAACGGCCCACCCCTTAATGCACCCGCCCTCAGCCTCTGGCGCAACTCCCGCGCGGGCCACATCGTACCGGCTCTCGAACGCGCGCGAAAAATGCGCACTCGAATTGAACCCGCAAGCAAAGGCGATTTCCGAGATCGTGGGCGACGCTCGGGCGGGCGACAACAATTCTTCCTTGCTGCGCTCCAGCCGCATGCCCAGACGAAGCGTTCCGGTGTCGCGGCAAGGCCGGTGCGCCGCTGGGAACTTAACCCGCTAATCATCTCCCCTGCGACGGTAGAGATGTCAGGCTTCGCCGGCCAGGCGCGCTGAAATCAGCCGCGCCGCCTTGATCACCGCTTCGCCCTGGCTGGCCGCCATGCTGTCATCGGCGCGTGACACAGGCGAGGCCACCGCGAGCGCACCGAGAGGACGGCCATCGGAGCCGAGGATTGCCGCGGCTATGCTGTGCACGCCTTCTTCATAGCCTTGGGAGCTCGAGGAATAGCCGCGCTTGGCGGCAAGCCGGATCGCCTTCATCAGCCTGTCGGGCTGCGTCACCGTGTGTGGCGTGAAGGTCGGCAACGGCTTGTCGACATAGGCCTCGGCCGCTCCCCGAGGCGAAGCGGCGAGAAAGGCGATGCCGGAGGCGGTGCCGTGCAAGGGCAGCACCTGGCCGACATCGACATTGACCCGGTTGGCCTTTGCCGACAGCTCGACATGGACCGTCAGCAGTGCGCCGGCGCTGAATTCCGACAGATGCACCGTCTCGCCGGTTTCCAGCGCCAGCTCGCGAACCACAGGTGCTGCCACGCGCACGAAGGGAAAATGCGCGTCGCGAAAGCGGGCCAGCCGCGACAGGCCGGCGCCGAGCCGGTAGCGGCGGCTTGCCGGCTCCTGTTCGATCAAGCGGTGGTTGGCCAGCGCCATCAGCAGGCGCCGCGCCGTCGCCTTGTCGAGGCCGGTTTTGCGGGCGAGCTCGGACAGGCCGATCTCCGGTTCGCCGAGCGTGAACTGTTCCAACAGCGATATCGCTTTGCCGACTGTGCTCATCGTGCATCCTCAAGATACTTCGCATGGGACGGAAGCCAATCCACCTTGCAGTCCGCTCATAGCACATAAAATGGTGGTTCAAATAACGAACCGTATGGAAGCGACAAAAAACACCAGCAAGTTTCGCGGCGACATCAATCTCGATGCGCGCGCCGTGCGGGGGGTGATGCTGCGCGGCAACACCTATCAACAGGTGGATCAACTCGGCGGCGCCGTGCCTGGCCGGCGTGTCGGCCCAAACGCCTGATCCTGGCCGGCGCGGAAGCTTCAACTCTGCCCCAGCTGCGCGCGGCGCCAGGCGGCGGGCGCCTGGCCAACCCGCTCCCGGAAGAAGCGTGAGAAATAGGCCGGATCGTCGAAGCCGATTTCGTAGGCGATGTCCTCGACGGTGCGCACGGTGAACAGCAGCAAGCGCTTGGCCTCCAGCAACCGTCGCTCGCTGATGAGTCGCTTGACGCCGCTGCCAAGCACCCTATGGGCGGCCTTGTCGAGAAGATGCGGTGTCGTGGCCAGCGCCTCGACGTAGCGGTCGACGGGCCAGTTGTCGCGGAAATGCGCATCGACCAGACGGCGCAAGCCGCGCGCCAATGCAGCATCGGAAGAACCGGTGGCATCCTTCACCTCGGGACCAAGGCGCGCGATCTGCGAGAGCGCGACGGCAATCAGCGCCGGCAGGGTCTTGTCACTCCCGGCCTGCGCCTCGGCATATTCCGTGGCGATCATCTCCAGCACCGCCGCAAGCCTTTTCCACGCGACGTGCTGAGGAAGGCTATCGGCAAAGACCGGCCGGTCCAATGGCAGCAGGCTGTGAGCGGCTATTGCCGCAAGCGCATCATCGGCGACCGAAACGACGATGGCGTCGGTGCCGGGCCCGATCGAGAAGCCATGCACGATGGTGCTCGGCACGAAGCTGACGGCCGGTGCCGAAAAGTCCCAGGATTGGTCTTCGATGCGGTAGGTGCCGGAGCCGCTGGTCCAGTAGGTGATCTGGCCCATTTGCGGATGCTTGTGCGCGGCAACCTGGCCGAGATGAATATTGCTGCGCGCAAGCACCGTCTCGACATGCAGGAAGCCGACATCGAGCGGCCGCACCGGCTCGCCATAGACAAAGAAATCAGGAATGGAATTGAGGCTCATGGCGCCGGAAAAAGTCCAATCGGTTTTGCCGTTACGTCCTAACCGATCCTTGCCAGGAGCGCTAGAGTTGATGCCATAAGTGGAGGAACATCATGCGATCGGAAGACTTTCGTGCCGACAATGGGCGCCCGTTCACCGGGGCCGAGTATATGGGGAGCCTGCGCGACGGCCGCGAGGTCTACATCAACGGCGAGCGCATTGCCGATGTCACCACCCATCCGGCGATGCGCAATTCGGCGCGGTCGCTGGCGCGCCTCTATGATGCGCTGCACGATCCCAAGCGGCAGGGCACGCTGACCTCGCCTACCGATACCGGTTCGGGCGGCTACACCCACAAATATTTCCGCGTCGCCAAATCCTCCGGCGAACTCGCGGCCCAGCAGACCGCGATCGCCGAGTGGTCACGCATGTCCTATGGCTGGATGGGCCGCACGCCCGATTATAAGGCGGCACTGATGAACACGCTCGGCGCCAATGCCGACTGGTACGGCCCGTTCAAGGACAATGCGCTCGCCTGGCACAAGCGTGCGCAGGAAGCCGTGCTGTTCATGAACCACGCCATCGTCAACCCGCCGATCGACCGCCACAAGCCGGCCGAACAGGTGAAGGATGTCTTCGTCCACATCACCAAGGAGACCGACGCCGGCATCTATGTCTCCGGCGCCAAGGTGGTGGCGACGTCCTCGGCGCTGACCCACTACAATTTCCTGGCGCAGAGTTCGGCGACGGTCACCGAAGATCCGTCGCTGTCGGTCATGTTCATCGTGCCGATGAATGCGCCGGGGGTAAAGATGTTCTGCCGCGTCTCCTATGAGCAGACGGCCAACACGGCGGCGGCTCCGTTCGACTATCCGTTGTCGTCGCGCTTCGACGAGAACGATGCCATCCTGGTGCTCGACAATGTCTTCATCCCCTGGGAGGACGTGCTGGTGCTGCGCGAGGCGCAGAAAATCCTGTCCTTCCATCCGGCTTCGGGCTTCATGCATGGCTATTGCTTCCAGGGCTGCACACGCTTTGCCGTCAAGCTCGACTTCCTCGCCGGCCTGCTGGCAAAGGCGCTGCGCGCCACCGGCGGCGATGCCTTCCGCGGCAACCAGGCGGCGCTGGGCGAGGTGATCGCGCTCAGGCACATGTTCTGGAGTTTCTCCAACGCCATGGCCTACAATCCGATCCCCTGGGCGAATGGCGCTGTCCTGCCCAACCTGGAAGCAGCCCTTGCCTACCGGACTTTCATGTCGGAAGCCTATCCGCGCGTCATCGACACGGTGCGCCGGGTGATCGCTTCTGGGTTGATCTACCTGCCGTCATCGGTGCGCGACTTCAACAATCCCGAGATCGACAAATACCTCGCGCAGTATGTGCGCGGTTCCAACGACATGGGCCATGTCGAGCGCATCAAGATCATGAAACTGTTGTGGGACGCGACCGGCACCGAGTTCGGCGGCCGCCACGCGCTCTACGAACTCAACTATGCCGGTGCGCCGGAAGAGGTGCGGCTGCAGGTGCTGAAGGGCGCCGAACGCGGCGGCCGGCTGAAGGCCATGGAAGAACTGGTCGATACCTGCATGGCCGACTATGACGAGAATGGCTGGACGGGAGATACCTGGCTCAATCCGCTAGCTTCATCGGCTGGGTGATGTCAGATGGCCACGCAGATTTCGAAGGCCGATTTCCGCGACGCCATGGCAAGGGTCTGCGCGCCGGTCAACATCGTCACGACAGATGGCCCGGCCGGGCGCGGCGGCTTCACCGCCACCGCCATGTGCAGTGTGTCGGACGAACCGCCGACACTGCTGGTGTGCATGAACGGCCGCTCGACGCAGGCCGCCATGTTCCTCGCCAACCGGCGCTTCTGCGTCAACGTGCTGACGCATGACCATATGCACCTAGCCGGCAAGTTCGCCGGCGCGACCAGGGACATGGAGGCACGCTATTCGGCGGCGCGCTGGCAAACGCTGGCCTCAGGCACGCCGGCGCTGTCCGATGCGATCGTCAATTTCGATTGCGAGATCGAGGATGTGCACATCGTCGGCACGCATAATGTCATGATCGGCCGCGTTATCGATGTCAGGCACGGCAGCGGCGGCTCGGCGCTGCTTTATGTCGACCGCAATTACACGCAGCCGACGCGGCTTGGCAGTTTTGGCGGCTGAGCGGGAGCAGTCAGTTCTCGCCGGCGATCAGGCTCTCCAGCAGATCGAGCAATTGCTCGAGCCTCTCATGTCCGAAGCGCTGTTCGATGTCGCGGTAGATGACGAGGCGTTCCGGCGACAAGGCATCGATAAGGGCGGAGCCCGCCGGGGCGATCGTCAGCACGACACGGCGGCCATCGCCTTCCGCCTTGTTGCGGGTGATGAATTTTCGGCCCTCGAGCGTCTTGATGATGCGTGTCAGGCTGGGCGGCAGCACCGAAGCGCGATCGGCAAGTTCCGTCGCCTCGACAGGGCCGGCCTCGCTCAGAACGCGCAGCACACGCCATTGCTGTTCGGTCACGTCATGCGCCGCCAGCATAGGGCGAAACCGCGCCATCACCACTTCGCGGGCATGGAGCAGCGCCATCGGCAGAGAACGACGGGTGTTTTCAGGCAGCAAGAAGCAGCGTCCCCAATGATGCGGGCGGTCGGCGGGACCGCACGCCAAAACCTGACCTTTCCATCCCGTATCGTCGCCTCGACTTGGATGCAAGGCTTGACTTCAGTGATGCTGCATGTAATTAACGCGTTAACTACAACAGTGGAACAATCCGGGGAACGAGACGCGGTGCCTCACTTTTCCATCGAGTATTCGGCCAACCTCGATGCCAAGGTCGACATGAGCGAATTGTGCGCGCTGGTGTTGCGCACCGTGCTCGGCACCGGGCTGTTTGAAACCGGCGCGGTGCGGGTGCGGGCCTTCCGCGCGGAAGCCTATGCCGTCGCCGACAGCCTGCCGGAAAACGCTTTCCTCGACATGTCGTTTCGCATTGGAACCGGGCGCAGCGCCCAGGACAAGAAACGAACCGGGGAGGCGGTCTTCGCCGCGGTGAGCGAATACCTTGGCCCCCTGTTCGAGACCCCGCATTTCGCTCTTTCCCTGGAGATCAGGGAGATCGAGCCGGTACTGAGCTGGAAGAAAAACGCAATCCATCCGCGACTGCGCGGCAAGTGACGGAAGCTGATATGTCCGACCTCGAAGGCAATCTGAAAAAGGCCGAGGCCTATCTGGCCCGTTTCAAGCGCGACGGCGTGCTGAACCAGATCGGCGGCGAAGCGGTGCCGGCGGTGGATGGCTCGACCTTCGAGAGCATGTCGCCGGTCGATCTCAAGCCGCTGGCCAAGGTCGCGCGTGGCAGTGCCGCCGATATCGACCGCGCCGCCAAGGCGGCAAAGGCGGCGTTCCCGGCCTGGGCCGCCATGCCGGGCGACGGGCGCAAGAAGCTGCTGCACAAGATAGCGGATGCGATCGAAGCGCGCGCCGAGGAGATCGCCTTCGTCGAGTGCATGGACACCGGCCAGGCGCTGAAATTCATGGCCAAGGCCGCGCTGCGCGGCGCCGAGAATTTCCGCTTCTTCGCCGACCGCGCGCCGGAAGCGCGCGACGGCGAGACGCTGCGCACGACAGGCCAGGTCAACATCACCACGCGCGTGCCGATCGGCCCGGTCGGCATCATCACGCCGTGGAACACGCCGTTCATGCTGTCGACATGGAAGATCGCGCCGGCGCTGGCGGCAGGCTGCACCGTCGTCCACAAGCCGGCCGAATTTTCGCCGCTGACCGCTCGCCTGCTGGTCGAGATCGCCGAGGAGGCCGGCCTGCCGAAAGGCGTGTGGAACCTGGTCAACGGCCTCGGCGAGCACGCCGGCAAGGCGCTGACCGAGCACCCTGACATCAAGGCGATCGGTTTTGTCGGTGAGAGCCGCACCGGCTCGATGATCATGAAACAGGGCGCCGATACGCTGAAGCGCGTGCATTTCGAACTGGGCGGGAAGAACCCGGTGATCGTCTTCGCCGACGCCGATCTCGAACGTGCGGCGGATGCGGCCGTGTTCATGATCTACTCGCTCAACGGCGAACGCTGCACCTCATCGTCGCGGCTGCTGGTCGAAGCCTCGGTCTACGACACATTCACGGATCTGGTCGCGGAGAAGGCAAAGCGCATCAAGGTTGGCCATCCGCTCGATCCCAAAACGGTGGTCGGTCCGCTGATCCATCCGGTGCACGAGGAAAAGGTGCTGTCCTATATCGAGATCGGCAAATCGGAAGGCGCGGTGGTAGCCGCCGGCGGCGGCAAGTTCGCCGGTCCGGGCGGTGGCTGCTATGTCAGCCCGACGCTGTTTACCGGCGCCACCAACAGGATGCGCATTGCCCAGGAAGAGATTTTCGGGCCGGTGCTGACCGCCATTTCCTTCAAGGACGAGGCCGAAGCGCTGGCGCTGGCCAACGACACCCAATACGGCCTGACCGGCTATCTCTGGACGTCGGATGTTACCCGCGCCTTCCGCTTCACCGATGCGCTGGACGCCGGCATGATCTGGGTCAATTCGGAGAATGTGCGGCATTTGCCGACGCCGTTCGGCGGCGTCAAGAATTCCGGCATCGGCCGCGACGGCGGCGACCATTCCTTCGATTTCTACATGGACACGAAGAACATCGCCTTCGCCACTTCAGCGCACACGATCCAGAAGCTCGGCGGCTGACCGGAGGACATCGCATGCCACTGCCCAAACCAAACCTCTATCCCGCCTTCAACATCGTGCGCCTCAGCCATGTCGAACTGGCGGTCACCGACTTTGCGAAATCCCGCGCCTTCTATGTCGACACGCTTGGCCTGCAGGTTACCGACGAGACATCGGACGCCATCTATCTAAGGGCCCTGGAAGAGCGCGGACACCACTGCATCGTGCTGAAGAAGGCCGGCAGCGCCGAAGCCCGCGATCTCGGCTTCAAGGTTTTTTCGGATGAGGATCTCGACAAGGCCGAGCATTTCTTCAAGGCAAAAGGCCTGCCGGTCGAGTGGGTCGAGCGACCGTACCAGTCGCGCACCTTCCGCACCCGCGACCCGCACGGCATTCCGCTCGAGTTCTTTGCCCAAATGGAAAGGCTGCCGCCGATTCATCAGAAATATGCGCTCTACAAGGGCGTGAAGCCGCTGCGCATCGACCACTTCAACTGCTTCTCGCCCAATGTCGACGAGTCCGTCGCCTTCTACAACGAGCTTGGCTTCCGCGTCACCGAATACACCGAGGATGCCAGTAGCGGAAAGCTGTGGGCGGCCTGGACGCACCGCAAGGGCGGCGTCCACGACATCGCCTTCACCAACGGTGTGGGTCCGCGCCTGCATCACGTCGCCTTCTGGGTGCCGACACCGCTCAACATCATCGACCTGCTCGATCTGATGGCGACGACGGGTTACCTCGCAAATATCGAGCGCGGCCCCGGCCGGCATGGCATTTCCAACGCCTTCTTCCTCTATGTCAGAGACCCGGACAATCACCGCATCGAGATCTACTGCTCGGACTACCAGACGGTCGATCCGGATCTGGAGCCGATCAAGTGGGACCTCAAGGACCCGCAGCGCCAGACGCTGTGGGGCGCGCCGGCGCCGAAAAGCTGGTTCGAGGAGGGCAGCACCTTTGCCGGCGCGGCCGCACGCCAACCGGATTTGACGGCGTCGCCGATCATCGCACCGTGACCACAGACGCGAACCTGACGGAGACCGGGATGACTGCACCTGGGCGGCTCGCCACCTTCACCGTCGGCGGCAAGACGCGCTATGGCGTGGTCACAGATAAGGGCGTCGTCGACCTGTCGGCGCGGCACAGCCAGTGGCCGACGCTGCGCGAAGTGATCGAGGCCGGCGTGCTACGGCGGCTGGCGGAAGAGGCCGAAGCCTACGCCGTCGATTTTCCAGTCGGCGCCATCGCTTATGAAATCCCTCTGCCGTCGCCGGAAAAGATCATCTGCGTCGGCGTCAACTACCCGGACCGCAACGAAGAGTACAAGGACGGCCAGGCCGCGCCTTCCAACCCGTCGCTGTTCATCCGCTTCCCCCGCTCCTTCGTCGGCCACGACGCGCCGCTGGTGCGGCCGCCGGAATCGCCGCAGCTGGACTATGAGGGCGAGATCGTCATCGTCATCGGCAAGGGTGGACGACGCATCGCCGAGAGGGATGCGCTTGACCATATCGCGGCACTATCCCTGTGCAACGAAGGCACCATTCGCGATTGGGTACGGCACGCCAAGTTCAACGTCACGCAGGGCAAGAATTTCGACCGCACCGGCTCGCTCGGTCCGTGGCTGGTGCCGTTCACCGACGAGGCGCAGATTGCCGACATCGCGCTGACCACCCGCGTCAATGGCGAATTGCGCCAGCAGGACCGCACCAGCCGGATGATCTTCTCGTTCCGCAAGATCATCGCCTATGTCTCCACCTTCACCACGCTGGTGCCAGGCGATATCATCGTCACCGGTACGCCGACCGGCGCCGGCGCCCGCTTCGACCCGCCGATCTGGCTGAAGCCGGGCGACGTGATCGAAGTCGAAGCCGACGGCATCGGCGTGCTCCGCAACGGGGTCGTCGACGAGGCAGCATCGTGACCCCCGAGCAAGTTGAAGATGCCGCGGCAAGGCTGTTCGAAGCCGAGCGTTCGCGCCGCCAGATCCGTCTGCTCAGCCTCGATTTTCCCGACGCGACGATGGAGGATGCCTATCGCGTCCAGGCAGCGCTGGTGAAACGCAAGACCGATGCCGGGCTGACCCCGAAGGGCTGGAAGATCGGCCTGACATCGAAGGCGATGCAATATGCGCTCGCCATCGACACGCCGGATTCGGGCGTGCTGTTCGACGACATGTTCTTCAACGACGGCGCGACGATACCCGTCGGCCGCTTCATCCAGCCGCGCGTCGAGGCCGAGATAGCCTTCGTCATGAAGGCGCCGCTGAAGGGTCCAGGCGTGACCATCTTCGACGTGCTCAACGCCACCGATTATATCACGCCGGCGCTCGAAATCCTCGACACGCGCATCGAACGCGTCAATGCCGAGACAAAGAAGGCGCGCACTTTCTTCGATACGATTTCCGACAACGCCGCCAATGCCGGCATTGTCATCGGCGGCCGGCCGCAACGACCCGATGAAGCCGATATGCGCTGGATCGGCGCCATCGTCTCGCGCAATGCGGAGGTCGAGGAGACCGGGCTTGGCGCCGGCGTGCTCAACCATCCCGCGATGGGCATTGCCTGGCTGGCGGACAGGCTCGCCCGCCACGGCATGTCCATCGCGGCCGGCGAGGTGGTGCTGTCCGGATCGTTCGTGCGCCCGGTCGAGGCGCGGCCCGGCGATACGATCGTCGCCGACTTCGGCAGCTCGGGAACGGTCAGTATCCATTTCGCCAAGAGCTGACGGCTCTCATCGGCTCGTCAGTTGGGCTGTTCGCCGCGCAAGTAGTCAATCACCACATCGGCTGCGATGGTCGACATGCGCAAGCCGACATCCCTGGTGATGTCGCCTTCGACGCGGCTTTGCACCCAGCCAAGAAACGCGAAGGCACGCAAGGCGGCGAATAGAGGCAATGCGGCGATGTCCTGCGGGGTCAGCGCACGCTCTTGCTGGTAGCCGTCAAGCAAAGCGGTTTCGATCAGCGGGTAGATCGCCTCCTCGCGGTTCTGGTAGAGCGCGACGGCAAGGTCGTACATGTGCCAGCCATGGCCGCAATCGTCGAAGTCGATGATGCGCACCGCACCATCATGGATGAGCACATTTTCGCGCACCAGATCGGCGTGGATGATGCCGAAATTGCGCGCGCTGCGCTCATGTTGCGACAGCGCCTTCACCGCCTTCTCGCGCGCCTGCAGGACCAGCGCGCGGCGAGGACCATCGAGAAAGGGCGAGGTCTCGAACCGGCCCCAGACCGGGTTCGCACCGAAGAAGCCGCCAAAATCCCAGGCATGGCGCGCGAAGCCCGCGGGCGGCGTCCAGGAGGCAGTGACATTGTGCATATGGGCAATGGTCCGCCCGATCGCCGTGAAGATCTGGACCGACTGGTCGGGCGTGTAGACCAGTGGCACGCCGCGTGCGCCCACGGCGCGGCCCTCCAGCCAGCTCAGGCAATCGGCCTGCCGGGGCTGCTCCGAGGTGGCCGTGCTGACAAGCACGAACGGATCGCCGGCCTGTGTTGCGACGCAAGACGGCGTGGCTACGCCGGCGGATTGCAGGAAGCCCATCCATTGCAGTTCCGAACGCAGCGCGGCGTCCGTGTGGTAGCCGAGCCGGTGGATGCGCATGGCTGCCGGCTGGCCATCCGGCAGCCGCACGCGGAAGACGGCGTTCTCGCGGTGCTTCAGAAGTTCCGGCTCAAAATTGCGGACGCCCCAATGTTCGAGCGCACGCCTGGCAAGCTCCGTGACATCGGCGGCCGTTTCGGGCTCGGATTGGGTGGAAACAGAATTCACGCCGGCACTCCGCCGACTTCGCCCAGCACCTCGTCCAGCAGGCCGATCAGGAACTCGGCATTGTCGCGCGAGAACGGCATGGGCGGGCGGATCTTGAGCACATTGCCGTGGATGCCGGTCTTGCCCATCAGCACGCCGCGATGGCGCATGCGATTGGCGACCTGCTCGGCAATGTCGGGCGCCGGTTCGCGCGTGTCGCGGTCGTGGACCAGCTCGGCGCCGAAGAACAGTCCGGCCCCCCTGACCTCGCCTATGCACTCATGCCGATCGGCCAGCGGGCGCAGCAGGCCAAGCGCATAGGCGCCGACGTCTTGCGCGTTGGCGACAAGGTTTTCCTGTTCGATGACGTCGAGGACGGCATTGGCGACTGCGCAGGAGACCGGGTTGCCGCCAAAGGTGTTGAAGTAGCGGAAAGCGTCGCGGAAGGTCGCCAGTATCTCCTTGGTGGTGACCACGGCCGCGATCGGATGGCCATTGCCCATCGGCTTGCCCATGGTGACGATGTCGGGGACGAAGCCGGCGCGCTGATGGCCCCAGAAATGGCTGCCGGTGCGGCCGAAGCCGGGCTGCACTTCGTCGGCGATGACCAGACCACCGGCTTCGCGCACGGCCCCCAAGGCGTCGTCGAAAAATCCGGTGGGCAGAGCCGGGAAACCTTCATTGGCGAGTTGCGGACACAAGATGATGCCAGACAGGCCAATGCCGTCCTGTGCCAGCGAAGCGATCGCTTGACGCACGGCGTCGCCGAAGGCCTTGCCATTGGCCATCGCATCGGGATGGCGATAGCTGTCGGGGGCCGGCGCCAGCCTGACATGGGGGGCGCGGCCGCGGATCGGAGGCATGCGCGTGCTGAGCTGCGAAACCGCCGCCGTGTTGCCATGATAGGTGGCGTCGGTGGCGATGATGCCCATATTGCCGGAGGCGGCCTGCGCCATGCGCAGCGCTATGTCGTTGGCCTCGCTGCCGGTACAGGTCAGGATTGCGGTGGCGAGGCTTGCATCGAAGGTCGCCGTCAGCCGCTCGACATAGTCGAGAATTGCGGTGTGCAGATAGCGTGTGTGGGTGTTGAGCAGGCTTGCCTGACGGCACAAGGCCTCGACCACATGCGGGTGGCAATGGCCGACATGGGCGACGTTGTTGTAGGCATCGAGATACTTGCGGCCGTCGGCATCGTAGAGCCAGACGCCTTCGCCGCGCACCAGGTGCACGGGCTCGTCGTAGAACAATTGCGATTTCGCGCCGAGCAGGCGGGCACGCCGCTTGACGAGCGCTTCCTCGCTCGGGTTCTTCTCAGATTGGGTCATTGCGTACCAAACTCCATTGCGTCAGCGGGTCTATCAGGCCCTCGACAGACCTGCATCGATGGCCTCGCCGATCTTTGCCACGTCGGCGGCGCCGATGATCAGCGGCGGCGACAGGATGATGTTGTTGCCGGACACGCGCAGCATGACGCCGGCGTCATAAGTGGCTTCCGAAACCACGGCCATGGTCTTCTTGTCCACCGGCTTTTTCGTCGTGCGATCGGAGACCAGCTCTAGCGCAGCCATCAGGCCCTTGTACCTGATGTCGCCGACGATCGCGTGCTTGGCTTTTAGCCCCTCCAGCGTCGCCGCGAGCTCGATGCCGCGCGCGGCTGCGTTCTCGTCCAGGCGAAGCCGCTTGGTCTCGGCAAGTGCAGCCAGCCCTGCCGCGCAGCCGACAGGATGGCCGGAATAGGTATAGCCATGACCGATCGCCCCGAAGCTGGTCTTGTCGGCCTCGAAGACGTCGGCCACCTTGGCGCCGATCAAGGTGGCGCCGAGCGGGAAATAGCCCGAGGTGATCGCCTTGGCGATGGTCATAAAATCCGGCTTCACGCCGGATAGCCGCGAACCCGACCAGGCGCCGGTGCGACCGAAGCCCGTGACCACCTCGTCGGCGATCAGCAGGATTTCGTGGCGGTCGCATATCTCGCGGACCAGCGGCATGAAGCTGTCATGCGGAACGATGACGCCGCCGGCGCCGAGAACCGGCTCCATGATGAAGGCGGCAATGGTGTCGCCGCCCTGGAAGGCGATCTCGTCCTCCAGCGCTTTGGCGCACAGTTTGGCCAGCCGCGCCGGATCGGTCTCATCGAACGGATTGCGGAAGGTCCAGGGTGCGGGAATGTGGAAGACGCCGGGCATAAGCGGCTCATAGTTGCGGCGGAAATTGGCGTTGCCGTTGACTGACGCGCCACCGAAATGGGTACCGTGATAGCCCTTCTTCAGCGCGAGGAATTTTGTCCGGTCGCCCTGGCCGCGGATCTTCCAGTATTGGCGGGCGAGCCGCAGTGCGGTTTCGACCGAATCCGAGCCGCCCGAGGTGAAGAAGGTCCGCACCATGCCTTCCGGTTCGAACCATTCGCCGAGTTCGTAAGCGAGCTCGATCGACGGGCCGGTCGACGTGCCGCGAAACCCGGAATAGTAGG
Organism: Mesorhizobium sp. M0676; assembly: GCF_040320535.1. Lineage (NCBI taxonomy): Bacteria > Pseudomonadati > Pseudomonadota > Alphaproteobacteria > Hyphomicrobiales > Phyllobacteriaceae > Mesorhizobium > Mesorhizobium sp. M0676. Next base: position 18,356 of record NZ_JAMYPU010000020.1, on the reverse strand, counting down.
GCAGGGCGCTGAGCTGGTCGGCGATGGCCTTCTTGATCGGGTCGCAGGAGTAGCCGAGATTGACGTTCCACAGGCCGCCAGCCGCATCGAGCACGGTGTTGCCGTTGATGTCGGTGACCATCACGCCTTCGCCTTTCATGATCACCTTTGGCGGGTTGGCCCGCATCTCGGCCGGGTGTGCCATCGGATGCCAGATCGGCTTGGCGTTTTTCTCGGTGAGGAAATTGATGTCGCGCATCGCAAGGCTCCGCAAACGTCTCAGGGGATGAGGTCGAAATGGCCGAGGGCCTCGGCATAGGAAAGTGCCGGCCGCGCGACGTCGAAATGAACGGTGCGCATGCCGGCGGCACGGCCGCCATCGACATTGCGCTGCTGGTCGTCAACGAACACACAGGCGCCGGCAGGCAGGCCGAGCGCCTCGGTCACCAAGGCATAGGCGCGCGGATCGGGCTTGAGGATGCGGGTATAGGTGGCGTCGACGATGGTGTCGAACAGCTCGAGCAGCGGCAGCCGCTGACGGAAGCCGGCGCCATAGAACAGATCTAGCTCGTTGGACAGGATCGCCAGGCGAAATCCCGCCGCATGCACGGTCCGGATTGCGCGGACGGCTTCGGGCCGCACGATCTTTTCCGGCTCGGCTCCGCGTGCACGCTGGACGAATGTCTCCATCGCCTGCCAGTCCTCGCCGACGAGCCGGCCGACTTCGCTGGTGCGGGTGCGCCAATAATCGCGCTCGCTGATCTCGTCGGCCTGCAATGAGCGCCACAGCGGATCTGAATCCGGGTCGAACGGCCCGTACCATTGCAGCGTTCCCGGCGCGAGGCCGAGCGCCTGTTCGGTCAAGGCATGGGTCTCGAAAAGGGTCCGGGTGACGACGCCGCCGAAATCGAGGACGAGCGCCTGGGCAGGAACAGCGCTCACGCAGCCACTCCCTTGGCCGGCATGCCGCGCGGGATGATGCCTTCCTCGACCCAGCGGTCGAAGATTTCGAGCGCCTTGCCGACGAACTCGTCGCTGTTAATGTGGGCGTCGATCTCGTGGAACTCGACGCCGGCGGGAATGGTCTTGCGCATCTCATCGGTGAACGCCGCGAGGGCTTCGGGTTCGTACAGCGGCTCGCCCTGCGCATCCCATTCCTGGATGCCGCCGGAGGGCAGGATGAAAGCGGAGCGCCCCTTCGACGCACCGAGCTTGGCGGCGATGGTCCTGGCGACTTCACGGCGGTCGGCGGCATCGACGGTGATCGAGCCGATCAACCTGTTATGAGCATGGAATGGCCGCTGCGCGAACTTTGTCGGCAGCGCCTGCCAGGTCGGCAAATCGACCATGTCCACGGCGCCAGGGGCTGCGATCTGCGGAATGCCGCGGGCGCCGGCATTCTCGAGCCGGTCGGCGCCGGAGCTGACGACCGAGCCGGCAAGATGATTGGTGATCTCCTGCAGGCTGAAGTCGAACACCGCGCAGAAATGGTCCTGGCTGGCGATCGATTCGAAGGCCCGGCCGCCCATCCCGGTGGTGTGAAAGACCGCGACATCATAGCCGCGCTGCTCCAACGCCGGCTTCAGCGTCTTCATATAGCGCAGGCAACTGCTGCCCAGCGAAGTCATGCCGATGGTCGGTCCGACCGCCGGGGCCGAAGCACGGGATGCAAGCACGATCCTCGCCGCACCGACGACCGCGCCGCAGGCCTGGGAAAGGACCAGCTTGCAGATGGTGTTGAGGCCGTAGAGCCCGCCTGCCCACAGGATCATCATCAGGTCGGGCGCGACACGCTCGGGCGGAATGAGATGCGAGTAGGCGATGGTCGAGACGACGAATTTCGGCACGCCGAGCGGCAGGCACAGCGCGACATCGAGCGCCAAATCGGTTCCCATCGAACCACCGATGGCGATGAAAGCGTCGATCTCGCCGCGCTGGTGAAGCTGGCGCACCAGCTGAACGGCGCCGACGGCCATCAATGTCATGGCGGTGTTTTCATCGCCGCTCGAGACGATTTCGGCCATCGTCACGCCAGCGGCCCGCGCAACGGCATGCTTGTCGTGATCGGGACTATAGGCGGGGGCGCCCAGCACGCTGACATCCATCATCACGGCGCGGCCACTGGATGCCTCGATACACGCTTTCATGAACAGCAGTTCGTCGGTCTTGGTGTCGCCCGTGCCGATGACCAGGATGCGGGGCGTCGCCATATCTGCAGACATCAGGCCTGCCTCCTCAGGGTTTGCAGGTTTTCGCCATTGAGGCGCATCGAAATCTCCCGTGCCGCGGTCACAACCGCAAGCCCTCGTTCCACGATCGCAGCCGGTGTCGTCCTGGCCTTCGGGGCTGCCACCGCAATTGTCCCCAGCGCAAGACCGTCGGCGGCGCGGATTGCAGCCGCGACGCCGATCACGCCGTCCTCATGGCCCCGGTCGCAGATCGAATAGCCGCGGTCGCGCGCCTCGCCGATCGACTTTGAAATAGCGGCCGGCTCGACGAGGGTATGATCGGTGAAGGCCTCAAGCGAACCTGTCAGGCATGCTTTCACGGTCGCGTTGTCGGCGAAGGCCAGATAGGCGATGCCGGAGGCGGTGGAATGCAGCGGCAGAAGCTGGCCGACATCGATGTTCACCCGGTTTGCCCAGCTTGAATTCTCGACATGGACGGTGATCAGCCTGTCGACGCCGAATTCCGACAGATGCACCGTCTCGGTTGTCGAACCCGCCAAATCCTGCGCCACGGGAATTGCCGTTTGCAGGAACGGGAAGCAGGCTTCGCGGATACGCGCCAGCCGCGACAGGCCGGCGCCGAGGCGATAGTGCCGCGTGCCGGCATCCTGCTCGACGAAGCCATGGCCGCCCAGCGCCATCAGCAGCCGCCGCGTCGTGGCCTTGTCCAAGGCGCACCGCCGCGCGAGATCGGAAAGTCCGAGCTCGGGCCCGTCCGCCGTGAACAGCTCCAGAAGTGAAATCGCCTTGCCGACCGTACCCATCCAGCCTCCCGCTCGGATAGAAACTTAATGTGTGAATTAACTTGACAGGCATCGGCATTCTTTGCAAGTCTCTATTCAAAATAAGGGTTCAAATAATGAACCGATGGCATTCAGGGAACAGGCCGAGCGGCCGCGAACCCAGGGGTTCGTAAACTGGAGGGACAAATGTCAGCAGTTTCGGAACAGGCGCCCGCCAACAGGCTGCGCAAGAACAGTCTTGGCGTCGGCGCTATCACCTTCATGGTGATTTCGGCGGCGGCGCCGCTCACCGCGGTCGCCGGCGGCACGCCGCTCGGCATGCTTATGGGCAATGGGGCGGGCTTTGCCGGCACCTATCTTATCGTGACCGTGTTGCTGCTGCTGTTTGCGGTCGGCTACGTCGCCATGTCGCGCCATGTCGGCAATGCCGGCGCCTTCTATGCCTATGCCGCGCGCGGGCTCGGCGGTTTTGCCGGCGGCGCAACCGCAATCATCGCGATCCTGTCCTACAACGCCATGCAGATCGGGGTCATGGGCCTGCTGGGGGCCGCGACCGCCGGCCTGTTCGCCGGCTGGGGCATCGACCTGCCCTGGTGGGTGTGGAGCTTCATCGCCGTCGCCATCGTCGCGGTGTTGGGCTACCGCCAGGTCGACCTGTCGGCCAAGATCCTGACAGTGCTGGTGCTGTGCGAATACATCGTGGTGCTGGTGCTAGACCTCGCCATCCTCAAGACCGGTGGCGACAGTGGTCTCTCGGCGGCGCCGTTCAGCTGGAGCCAGATCGCCAGCGGCTCGCCCGCCATCGCCATCCTGTTCTGTTTCGCCGCCTTCATTGGTTTCGAGGCGACGACGATCTACGCCGAGGAAGCCCGCGACCCCAAGGTGACCATTCCGCGCGCCACCTATTTCTCAGTGTTGCTGATCGGCGTCTTCTACATGGTCACGGCCTGGCTGATGGCGGTCGGCGCCGGCGTCGACAAATTGTTGCCCGCACTGCAGGCGCTTCAGGATCCGACGACTTTCCTGTTCGGCCTGTCCGACCGCTACGCCGGAACCATGCTGTCGCACGCCATGGGCATTCTGTTCGTGTCGAGCCTGTTTGCCGGCGTGCTGGCGTTCCACAACGCGGTTGCCCGCTACATCTACGTCTCGGGCCGCGAGAAGCTGTTGCCCGAAGCGATCGGCGTGACGCATTCAGTGCACCAGAGCCCGCATGTCGCTTCCGTCATCCAGAGCGTGTTGGCCGCGATCGTCATCGGACTGTTCGCGGTACTCGGCCTCGATCCGGTGCTGGCGCTGTTTTCCTGGCTGACCAATGTCGCGACGCTGGGAGTCATCGTCATGATGGCGGTGGCCTCGCTCGCCGTGGTGATGTACTTCCGCGCCAACCCGTCGACGCAGGAGAATGCGCTGAAGACCACCATCCTGCCTGGGCTGGCCTTCATCGCTTTCGTCGTCATCATCTACCTGATCGTCATCAATTTCGGCAGCCTGTCAGGGGCCGGTGGCTTCCTTGGCGTGTTCCTGCCGGGACTGGTGCTGATTGCCGCGGTGGTCGGCCTGCTGCTTGCCGGTGCGTTGAAGAGCCGGGATCCGGTTGCCTTCGAAAATCTCGGCGTGCCGCTGAAGGACTAGGACAAAGGACAAGGGGGTAGCGCGTTCGGCGCCGCCCCTTTCCATCGCAAAGGGAGTACCGGCGTTGAGCTTTGCCGAGAGCATCACCGTTGAGGCGCTGGAAGCCGATCCGTATCCGATCTATGCGGAACTGCGGCGCAGCGCGCCTGTCGCTTTCGTGCCGGCGGTCAATCTCTGGTTCGTCACCCGCTGGAAGGACGTCGAGACCGTCGCAAAGTCACCCGACATCTTCTCCGCCGTCGTCGGTACGTCTCCGGTCGAACGCTCGTTCGGCAAGCCGACCATCCTGACCACCGACGGCGAAACGCATAGACAGCTGCGCCAAGGCGTCGATCCGAAATACCGGCCGCGCACCGTCGCCGCCTATGCCGGCGACCTCGTGCGGTCTATTGCCGAACCTTTTCTCGACCGGATCGCCGAACAAGGCTCCGCCGAGCTGATGGCGGATTATTTCGAGCCGGTGTCGACGCTCAGCCTGGCGTGGTCGCTTGGCCTTGCCGACATCGACATGCCGACGCTGCGCCGCTGGTTCTATGGCCTTGCGCAGGGCGCCATCAATTTCGAGAACGACCCGAAGCGGCAAGAGATCGCCGACGCGATCAGCGCCGAGGTCGGCGCAGCCATCCGGCCGACTCTGGATAGACTGGCGCGCGCTCCCGACCACTCGGCGCTGTCGCAAATGCTGCATGACGGCATGCCGGAAGGCACGACGCGGCCGATCGATTTCTTGATGCCGAGCATCAAGGTCATTCTGCTTGGCGGCATGCAGGAGCCCGGACATGGTGCCGGTTCGATCCTCGCCGGCCTGCTTGCGCATCCCGAACAATTGCGGCAGGTGCTCGCCGATCCCGAGACCTTTGTGCCCAGGGCTGTCGATGAAGGCTTGCGCTGGGTGGCGCCGATCGGCACCCAGACGCGGCAGACGACGCGGGCGGTCGAGCTTGGCGGCGTAACGATCCCTGCCGGCGCCGCGGTCGCTGCACTTGTCTCCTCGGCAAGCCGCGACGAGAGCCGCTTTGCCGATCCAGACCGGTTCGACATCAACCGCAGGGAAGGCAATCATGCCGCCTTCGGCTTTGGTCATCATTTCTGTTCAGGCCGGTTTTTCGCGCGCGAGCAGATGTGCCTTGCATTAAGGCTGCTGCTCCTGCGCTTCCCCGATCTCAGCCTGGTGCCGGGCAAGGTGCCGGTGTTTCGCGGCTGGGAATTCCGAGCGCCAACCACGTTGTATGTTTCCCTGGGAGTCCGCCACCAATGATCAGCCAGAATGCCATCGACGCGCTGCGCAAGACGGAGATCGGCGATCGGGGCTTGTTTATCGATGGCGTACAGGCCGCAGCGACGAGCGGCGCGACGCTGGCGGTGATTTCGCCGATCGACGGCCGCCCTTTTTCCAGCATCGCCGACGGCAATGCCGCCGACATCGATCGCGCGGTCCGATCGGCGCGAAAAGCATTTGAGAAGGGTTTATGGTCGCGCGCCGCCCCTGCCTTTCGCAAGAAGGTGCTGACGAAATTTGCCGAGCTGATCGAAAAACATGTCGATGAGCTGGCCGTGCTTGGCGTGCGCGACAACGGCACCGAGATCGGCATGGCCTACAAGGCCGAGCCGCTGTCGGCGGCCGGCACCATCCGCTACTACGCCGAGGCGATCGATAAGGTCTATGGCGAGATCGCGCCGACGGCCGACAATGTGCTCGGGCTGATCCACAGGGAACCACTCGGTGTCGTCGGCGTCATCGTGCCGTGGAACTTCCCGCTGATGATCGGCGCCTGGAAGATTGCGCCCGCACTGGCCACCGGCAACAGCGTCGTCGTCAAGCCGCCGGAGATCGCCTCGCTGACCTTGCTGCGGCTGGCCGAACTCGCAAGCGAGGCTGGACTTCCCGAAGGCGTGTTCAACGTCGTTACCGGTCATGGTGCTGTCGCCGGCGAAGCGATTGGCCTCCATATGGATGTCGACGCCATCGCCTTTACCGGATCGGGGCCGGTCGGCCGGCGGCTGCTCGAATACTCAGCCCGTTCCAATTTGAAGCGGGTCTTCCTCGAGCTTGGCGGCAAGTCGCCCAACATCGTCTTTGCCGACGCTCCGGACCTGAAGCAGGCGGCGGTCGTCTCGGCCAACGGCATCTTTCGCAATTCAGGCCAGGTCTGCGTTGCCGGCTCGCGTCTGCTCGTCCAGTCGTCGGTCTATGATCTTTTCATGGACGAACTTGTCTCGGCAACCACGCGGCTCAAGATCGGCGACCCGCTCGATCTCGCCAGCGATATCGGTGCGGTATCGAGCGCCGAACAGCTGGATAAGAATCTCGGCTTCGTCGCCATGGCGCAAGCCGAAGGCGCCCGTCTCGTCGCCGGCGGCGAACGGATACTGACCGAGACCGGCGGCAGCTACATGGCGCCGACGATCTTCGAGAACGTGACGCAAGAGATGCAGTTGGCGCGCGAGGAGGTGTTCGGACCGGTGCTCGGCGTGATGCGCTTCGAGACCGAGGAGGAGGCGGTGCATCTCGCCAACTCCACTGTCTACGGACTTGCCTCGGCGGTGTGGACCGCCAATCTTTCCACGGCCCATCGCATGGTGCGCGCCATCAACGCCGGTGTCGTCCACGTCAACACCTATGGCGGAGCCGATATCACCGTGCCGCTTGGCGGCGTCAAACAGTCCGGTTTCGGCCGTGACAAGTCGCTGCATGGGCTGGAGAAATTTGTCGACCTCAAGACCGCCTGGATTGCGCTCTGAGCCTTGCGGAAAGGCCAGCGTATCTGCTCTTTTCGTCAAGCTTGGCCTCAGAAACGCCACGCTGGTGCTGGTTGGCGGCGATCGCGTCACCGCTATCGGCAGTTCCGACTGCGTGGTGTCGTGGGTCCAGGCTTTGCGCGGAAAGCCGTGTTGCGGCCGGCCGGTATGGCGTCCTACTCCGTTGTGCTCGCTTTTTTTCTGCGCCGATTGGTGTGCGACTGGGCGACGGCCATTCGTAATTCGGGTGTGATCTCCAAAGGCGCATTCTCTGTCCCATGCGGGTCTTGCAGCCCCTGGACGTGGACGGTCGGGAATGGGAGTTCGATGCCCTGCTCCTTGAAGGCCTGGCGGAGGCGCAAAAAGAACCTGCCTTTCATGCTGAAGGCGCCTCCAGGTCTGGTCGTAACCTTGACCCTCAAGACGATGCCGTACTCGCCGAACTCCTGCACGCCCTGCATCTTGATCGGTTCGATCACCCAGTGTTTGAACTCCGGATCTTCCGCCAGTTCCAGGCCAATTCGCTTGATCAGTTTGCGAGCGAAGTCGATATCGGTGTCATAGCCAACGGTGATGTTGAATTTGTCGGTGACCCAGTCACGGCTCTGGTTCTGCACGGCGCCGAGTTCGCCGAAAGGTATCGTGAACAGCGGACCACGATGGTGGCGCAGCTTCACCGAGCGCAGCGAAAAGCTCTCCACCGTACCCCTGTAGCTGCCCGATGAAATGTATTCGCCGACACGGAAAGCATCGTCGAGCAGATAAAACACGCCAGAGATCACATCCTTGACGATGGTTTGCGCGCCAAAACCCACGGCGACGCCGACGACGCCGGCGCCGGCGATCAGCGGGCCGATCTGGATGCCGATCGAAGCGAGCATCATCAGCACCGCCATCACGATGATCACTGCTAGCAGAATGTTCTGGATGATCGGCAACAGCGTGTGCAGCCGCGCCTGATGCGGATCGAGGGTGAGGATTTCTTCCTCGCTCACCACCGCTTGCGGTATCGCGACGCCCAGCTTTCGTTCGATCAAGGCTTTGATGATCGACCAGCCGAAATCGGCAGCAAGGGCAATGACCACGACGTTGATCAAGCCGCGCAATATGAGCATGGTCGTCGTATCGCTGCCGCGCATGGATTGCATGTCCAGGCCCAGTACGCGTGCGAGAAGGTAAGCCGCCGCGAGGATGAAAATCATCCGGATACCGCGATCGATGACAGCGATCGTCACCGCCGGGATCGTCGGCCGGCCGACATCTTCCGAACCCGGCCGCAGGACGAAATTAACCCCGCGCTCCGTCAGCACGATTGCCAAAGGCAGAAAGAAAGAGGCGAAGGTAAACCAGAAGAAGGTGTAGAGGCCGGCGATGCGTTCGAGGAACAGGACAACGAAATAGGCCGTCAACACCCATGTCAATGCCGTGTGACCGCTGTGACGCGCACCGTCACGTTGTGGTCTTGGCCGACGCCAGATGGCCAGCAGGAAGAACAACAGCAATATGAAATCGGCGCCCACCGACAGGACCATCATTCCGTCATGGTCGATGCCGAGACCCGGCAAAAGAACAAAAGCGGCGGCGAAGAAGGCGAAAACGCCGACGATCCGGGGCAGCCAATAAGCCCAATGGTCAGCAGCTCCGTTGGTGATCGGCAGGGCACGAACCTCGATGGCGTGCTCGACCTCCATGAAAGAAGGGACGAGCGTGGCCATCACGTACAGGCGCACAGCCCACGTAAAGACCGCAGCCATCAGAAATGTCAGCACAATCTCGCGGATGAGCGCTGGCCAGTCGAACAGCATGAACGCACCGGCGCTGCCCAGCGCGAACGAGCCGATCATCATGCTGGAATAAAGCGTGCGGCCGCCGATCTTCTTGGCCCGCCCGATGGGCGTATCTCTGGGTTGCGCGATGATCCAAAGACGAAATGGACGGGTGAGCTTGTATATTGCCCAGGTGAGCGCCAGGCCGGCAGCGATAAAGATCGCAATCAGCACCAATATGCTGACGGGGCCCTTGCTGGACATATCGTCCATGGTATTGGCCCGGACGCGCGCGAACTGGTCCGGCAGCGAAGGCAAGGTTCGCACGATCTTTTCGATGTGATGCTTGATCCGATCGAGCGTCGAGGATGCCATAGTATTCATCTGGCCCGGTGCGGCCACGGCGTCGGCCGGCGGAGCGCTAGTCTCGGCAGGCGCTTCCGTCGATCCTGCGCCCTGATTTCGTTGCTCGGCCACCCAGGCCTTCACCGACGGATCGTCGAGAAGCTCGAACAGCTGTTTGACCTTGTCGGGCGTGACGGCGGCCGGTGCCTGGGCCTGTGCCGGACCAGCCAACAGGAGGGCGATGCCAAGGACGAGCGGCCCGGCTATCAGGACGAACATCGCCGTCAGGTTCCCGGGACGCCGTGCTGGGCGCGCCGGCTCCCTGGCCCCCAATCGTCGTTTCATGAGCAGCATCGTGCGGTAACCTTCCGGTCAGATCGGCGAGCAAGGACAGCTATGTCCGTCGTTGCCCCCACCTTTAACAAGCCGATGTTGCGGTGCAAGTCTCATCGCACCTAGACCGTTGGGTAGGGCACCAGGCGACCGGCAAGGCTGTCATCACCAGCGCCAGCGTTGCGCTGCGTTCCTTGTCCCGACCACCTAGACCGGGTCGTTGTCGGTCGTCGGTTGCTCCGCGGCGGGAGCCTGTGACCATGCCGCATTGCACAATTTTGCGACCTTGCCCACAATGCACGCATGGTCCGCAGCTCACTCGCCGTCCTGGTCATCGACGAAAACCGTATCCGCGCCGCGATCATCGAGGCAGGTTTGCGCGAGGCCGGCCATGAGCGGGTCACCGTCATCCACGACGTGACCGGCATTGCGCGGCGCATCGCGGAGATCGAGCCGGACGTCATCGTCATCGACCTGGAAAACCCGAACCGCGACATGCTGGAAAACATGTTCCAGCTGTCGCGTGCGGTGAAGCGGCCGATCGCCATGTTCGTCGACCGATCGGACCAGGCATCGATCGAAGCGGCGGTCGATGCCGGCGTTTCGGCCTATGTCGTCGACGGCCTCAGGCAAGAGCGCGTCAAGCCGATCCTGGACATGGCGGTCAGCCGCTTCAACGCTTTCTCGCGCATGGCGCGCGAGCTGGAAGAGGTTCGAGGGGAGCTTGAGAGCCGCAAGGTGATCGACCGTGCCAAGGGCATCCTGATGAAGTCGCGCGGCCTGACCGAAGAGGCCGCCTACACGCTGCTGCGCAAGACGGCGATGAACCAGAACCGCAAGATCGGCGACATTGCCCAGAGCCTGGTGACTGCCGCCGGGCTGCTCGGGCCGTCGGAGGACGAATGAGCATGAGCGCCGAGCACCAGATCACCGCCGGCTTCATGCCGCTCTTCGACAGTGCCGTGCTGGTTGCGGCGGGTGAGCTTGGATTTGCCGCGCGCGAGGGCATCGATCTCACACTGCACCGCGAGACCTCCTGGGCCAACATCCGCGACCGCATCGCCATCGGCCATTTCCACCTGGCGCACATGCTGGGGCCGATGCCGCTCGCCTGCAATCTCGGGCTAACGCCGCTTGCTTCCGAGACCATCGTGCCGTTTTCGCTCGGGCTTGGCGGCAATTGCGTCACCATCTCCAACGCCGTCTGGGAAGGCATGGCGGCACACGGCGCCATACCCGATCTCGAGCCCGCGCGCGCGGGCGCAGCCCTTCGTGCCTTCATTCGCGAGCGCGCCGGGGCTGGCGGCGATCCGCTGCGCTTTGCAGTGGTGCACCCGCATTCGGGGCATAATTACGAACTGCGCTACTGGCTTGCCGGATGCGGCATCGATCCGGAGCGCGAGATCGAGATCGTCATCGTGCCGCCGCCCTTCATGGCCGATGCGCTGGCCGCTGGGCGGATCGACGGCTACTGCGTCGGCGAGCCCTGGAACAGCGCCTCGGTCGCTGCCGGCACCGGCCATATCGTCACCGTCAAGGCGCTGCTGTGGCGCAACAGTCCGGAGAAGGTGATCGGCGTGCGCAAGGCCTGGTCGCAGGAGAACCCGGTCGCGCTGGCAGCATTGCTGCGCGCGCTGCATCATTCGGCGCGCTGGTGCCAGGATCGGGGCAACCACGCCGAACTGGCTGGTGTGATGGCTCAAGCTGGCTTCCTCGGCCTGCCACCAGCTGTCCAGATGCCGATCCTGACCGGCCATCTTGAACTGGGCGGCGGCGCCGAACTGGATGTCGACGACTTCTTCCTGCCCTTCGACAAGGCGGCGAACTTTCCGTGGAAGAGCCATGCGCTGTGGTTCTATACGCAGATGGTGCGCTGGGGGCATGTCGAGCACACGCCGGAAAACCTTACTATCGCCCGTGACTGCTACCGTCCCGACCTCTACCGCTCGGCGCTAAAGCCGCTTGGCGTTGCACTTCCCGGCGCCAATGCGAAGGTCGAGGGCGCGCTTAAGGTCGCCACGGCTGTCGGTGCGACCGGGGCAGGCTTGGTGCTTGGGCCAGACGGCTTCTTCGACGGTCAGACCTTCGACCCCGACGAGATCGACGGCTATATAGCGCGCCAGAACGCTCGCGCGGAAGCCTGATCATTCTCGCGCCATTCTTGTGCATTGCACAAAAAATGTGCGTGCGATTGCTGTAGTGAACAATCTTTGATCTGCTTGCGATGTCGCCTCGCGTGCCGGCGTCTGGCGCGTAATGTTGATTTCATTTAGGTTTTTCGTTTCACCCAAAACTGGCACGGTTCCTGCTTTGAATTAGCCAGGCCCTTCGCGGGTCACGGAACAGGCGTCCAATGGCGGGCGCCACAGGCAAAGCTGCCGCTCAGGTCAACGACGCGATCCCGGATGTACGGACGCGCGAGGCCTGGACGGCGGCTTTTTTGTTTTGGGCCACTCGACGAAGCGTTCAACCGGAGATCACGATGGAAGAAAAAATAGGGAAATGGATCGGGACGGGAACATCGCTCAAGGATGTGACGCGCCGCGATTTTCTTGTCAGCAGCGCCATGACGGCCGGCCTGTTCGTGGCGGCCCGCAAGCTCTTCCCCTCGGGCGCCTATGCCGCCACGACCGCTCCGGAGGTCACCGGCGCCAAGCTCGGCTTCATCGCGCTGACCGACGCGGCGCCGCTGATGATCGCCAAGGAGAAGGGGCTGTTCGTCAAGTTCGGCATGCCCGACGTCGAGGTGCTCAAGCAGGCCTCCTGGGGCGCGACGCGCGACAATCTGATGCTCGGCGGCGCAGCCAACGGCATCGACGGCGCTCACATCCTGACGCCGCTGCCCTATCTCATGCACACCGGCAAGGTGACGCAGAACAACCAGCCGATGCCGATGGCTATCGTGGCGCGGCTCAACTACGACTGCCAGGGCATTTCGGTTGCGCAGGAATACGCCGGCACCGGTGTCGGCCTCGACGCCTCCAAGCTGAAGGACGCCTTCGCCGCCAAGAAGGCGGCCGGCAAGGAAATCAAGGCCGCCATGACGTTCCCGGGCGGGACCCATGATTTGTGGCTCCGTTACTGGCTGGCCGCCGGCGGCATCGATCCCGACAAGGACGTCTCGACCATTGTCGTGCCGCCGCCGCAGATGGTCGCCAACATGAAAGTCGGCAACATGGACGTGTTCTGCGTTGGCGAACCGTGGAACGAACAGCTCGTCCACCAGGGCGTTGGTTTCACCGCCGCCACCACCGGCGAACTGTGGAAGGGTCATCCCGAAAAGGCGCTCGGCCTCCGCGCCGAATTCATCGACAAATACCCGAACGCCACCAAGGCGATCGTGATGGCCGTCATGGAGGCCCAGCAATGGTGTGAGGCCGCGGAGAACAAGGACGAGATGGCCGCCATCATCGGCAAGCGGCAATGGATGAACGTGCCTGTCGCCGACATTGTCGGCCGCCTCAAGGGCGACATCAACTACGGCAATGGCCGCGTGGCCATCGGCACTGACCTCTACATGAAATTCTGGAAGGGTGGCGTCTCCTATCCCTACAAGAGCCACGACAGCTGGTTCCTCGCCGAAAACATCCGTTGGGGAAAATTCGCGCCGACCACCGACATCAAGACGCTGGTCGATCAGGTCAATCGCGAGGATATCTGGCGCGAGGCGGCGAAGGATCTCGGCGTTGCCGCAGCCGATATTCCGGCCTCGTCGTCGCGTGGCGTCGAGACATTCTTCGACGGCAAGATTTTCGACCCGGCCAACCCGTCGGCCTATCTCGACAGCCTGAAGATCAAGGCATCGGCTTGACCGGCGCAAACGGCGCGTTGCGCCGTTTGTCGCCCCCAGCGCAACGGCGCTTCGCCGCTTGTCGCCCGCATCGACCCCGGAGTTATACTCAGACATGTCCATCCAAGCCATTGAGGAAACCACGGTGAAGGCGTTCCCCGCGAAGCCTGCCGCGGTCATCGCTTTCACCGCCAAAGCGCGGCGCCGCTTCGACCCGATCGCGATCGCCGGCAGGCTGGCCACCGCCCTGGTGCCGCCGGTCATCGTTATCGCCTTCATGCTGGTTGTGTGGCAGATCGCCTGCTCGTCGCCGACCGCCAGCCTGCCGCCGCCCAGCCAGGTGTGGAACGAGGCCTATGACCTGATCGCGCATCCGTTCTTCAACAACGGCCCGCAGGATATCGGCCTTGCGTGGCGGGTGCTGATCTCTCTGCAGCGCGTCGCCATCGGCTTCGGCCTGGCGGCGATCGTCGGCGTCGCGCTCGGCGCCCTGGTCGGCCAGTCGATCTGGGCCATGCGTGGCCTCGATCCGGTGTTCCAGATACTGCGCACCGTGCCGCCGCTGGCCTGGTTGCCGCTGTCGCTGGCTGCTTTCCGCGATTCCAGCCCGTCGGCGCTGTTCGTTATCTTCATCACCTCGATCTGGCCGATCATCATCAACACCGCCGTCGGCGTGCGCAACATTCCCGAAGACTACCGCAACGTCTCGCGCATCCTGCGGCTCAACCAGTTCGAATTCTTCGTCAAGATCATGGTTCCGGCGGCTGCACCTTACATCTTCACCGGCTTAAGGATCGGCATCGGCCTGTCCTGGCTCGCCATCGTCGCCGCCGAAATGCTGACCGGCGGCGTCGGCATCGGCTTCTTCATCTGGGACGCCTGGAACTCGTCGCGGCTGCCCGACATCATCGTCGCGCTCGCCTATATCGGCGTCACCGGCTTCTGCCTCGACCGCCTGGTCGCGGCAGTCGGCTCTTTCGTCACCCGCGGCACAACGGCAAAGTGAGGAGAAGGGCGATGACGGCCTATCTGAAGCTCGACCATATCGACAAATCCTTTGCCCGCGGCGGTCAGGTCAGCGAGGTGCTCAAGGACATCAGGCTGACCATCGACAAGGGCGAATTCGTCTCCATCATCGGCCATTCCGGCTGTGGCAAGTCGACCTTGCTCAATCTGATCGCCGGGCTGACCAAGGTTTCCGCCGGCGCCGTGCTGCTCGAAAACAAGGAGGTCGACAGCCCCGGACCCGAGCGCGCCGTGGTGTTCCAGAACCACAGCCTGCTGCCATGGCTCACCGTCTACGAAAACATCAGCCTGGCGGTATCGAAAGTCTTTGGTCGTTCCAAGAGCAGGACCGAGCGACATGACTGGATCATGCGCAATCTCGATCTCGTGCAGATGGCCCATGCCAAGGACAAGCGGCCGGCCGAAATATCGGGCGGCATGAAGCAGCGCGTCGGCATTGCCCGGGCGCTTGCCATGGAGCCGAAGATCCTGTTGCTCGACGAGCCGTTCGGGGCACTCGACGCGCTGACGCGCGCCCATCTGCAGGA
Source organism: Mesorhizobium sp. M0676 (assembly GCF_040320535.1). Lineage (NCBI taxonomy): Bacteria > Pseudomonadati > Pseudomonadota > Alphaproteobacteria > Hyphomicrobiales > Phyllobacteriaceae > Mesorhizobium > Mesorhizobium sp. M0676. The sequence goes on along the minus strand of NZ_JAMYPU010000020.1, from coordinate 3,245 downwards.
TGCGGTTATGGACATCCATTCCCGGCTCGGCTCGACGACGATCATGATCACCCACGATGTCGACGAGGCGGTGCTGTTGTCCGACCGCATCGTCATGATGACCAACGGTCCAGCGGCGACCATCGGCGAGGTGCTTGCGGTGCCGCTGGCGCGGCCGCGTCGACGCGTCGAACTCTCTTCCGACCGCACCTTCCTGCGCTGCCGCGAAGCGGTGCTGAAGTTCCTCTATGAACGCCACCGCTTCGTCGAAGCCGCGGAGTAACGCCATGACCGAAAAACTCGTCATCATCGGCAACGGCATGGCCCCCGGGCGCATGCTGGAGCATCTACTCGAACAGGCGCCGGGCCGCTACACCGTGACCATTTTCAACGCCGAGCCGCGGGTGAACTACGACCGCATCATGCTGTCGCCGGTTCTCTCCGGCGAAAAGGCCTATGAGGAAATCATCATCCACGGCGACGGCTGGTACATCGCCAACAACATCACCCTCTACAAAGGTCACAAGATCGTCGCCATCGACCGGGCGGCCAAGACAGTCACCTCCGATCACGGCGTCACCGAGCCTTACGACAAGCTCGTCATCGCCACCGGATCGGTGCCCTTTATCATTCCGGTGCCCGGCCATGATCTTCCGGGGGTGCTGACCTATCGCGACCTCGACGATGTTCAGGCCATGATGCTTGCCGCCCAGTCGCGCGCCAAGGCCGTGGTCATCGGCGGCGGCCTGCTCGGGCTGGAGGCGGCAGCAGGTTTGAACGCCCAAGGCATGGACGTCACCGTGCTGCATGTCATGCCGACATTGATGGAGCGTCAGCTCGATCCAGCCGCCGGCTATCTCCTGCAGCGCGCGGTGGAACAGCGCGGCATCAAGGTCATCACCAAGGCCAACACCCAGGCGATCACCGGCAACGGCAAGGTCGGGCAGGTGGAGCTTGCCGACGGCACTATTATCCCGGCAACGCTGGTGGTGATGGCGGTCGGCATCCGGCCGAATGCGGCGCTGGCCAGGGAGGCCGGCATAGCCGTCAATCGTGGTATTGTCGTCGATGCCGGCATGCGCAGCAACGACCCCGACATCTACGCGCTCGGCGAATGCGCCGAGGTCTACGGCCAGGTCTACGGGCTAGTCGCGCCGCTCTACGAGATGGCGCGCGTTGCCGCGAACCAGTTGGCCGGCAACGAGGCAGCGGCCTTCGTCCACATGGACACGCCGACCAAGCTCAAGGTCACCGGCATCGACCTGTTCTCGCTTGGCGACTTCGCCGAAGGCGAGGACCGCCAGGAGATCGTGCTGCGCGATGCCGCCGCCGGCGTCTACAAGCGCCTTGTCCTGAAAGACGACCGCATCATCGGCACCGTGCTTTATGGCGAGACGGCTGACGGCGCCTGGTTCAACGACCTCAAGAAGAAGCAGACCGACATATCGGAGATGCGCGACACGCTCATCTTCGGCCAGTCCTACCAGGGAGGTGCCCCGCTGGACCCTATGGCGGCCGTTGCAGCCTTGCCGGATGATGCGGAAATCTGCGGCTGCAACGGCGTTTGCAAGGGAAAGATCACCGGCGCGATCACGGCCAAGGGCCTGGCTTCGCTCGACGACGTGCGCGCGCACACCAAGGCATCGGCTTCCTGCGGCTCGTGCACCGGGCTGGTCGAGAAGCTGATGGTGCTGACCATCGGCGACAAGTACAACCCGGCCGCCGTGCAACCGATGTGCGGCTGCACCACGCTCGGTCACGACGAGGTGCGCCGGCTGATCATCGCCAAAAGCCTGAAGACCATTCCCGCCGTCATGCAGGAGCTGGAATGGACGACGTCCTGCGGCTGCGCCAAATGCCGGCCGGCGCTCAACTACTACCTCGTCTGCGACTGGCCGAACGATTATGCCGACGACTACCAGTCGCGCTTCATCAATGAGCGCGTCCACGCCAACATCCAGAAGGACGGCACGTACTCGGTGGTGCCGCGCATGTGGGGCGGCGTCACCAACGCCGCCGAACTGCGCGCCATCGCCGACGTCGTCGACAAGTTCGAGATACCGGTGGTCAAGGTCACCGGCGGCCAGCGCATCGACATGCTGGGCATCCGCAAGGAGGATCTGCCGGCGGTGTGGGCCGATCTCGGCCAGGCCGGCTTCGTCTCAGGCCATGCTTACGCCAAGGGCCTGCGCACGGTGAAGACCTGTGTCGGCTCCGACTGGTGCCGCTTCGGCACGCAGGATTCGACCGGCCTCGGCATTCGCATCGAGAAATTCATGTGGGGCTCGTGGACCCCGGCCAAGGTTAAGATGGCGGTGTCGGGCTGTCCGCGCAACTGCGCCGAGGCGACCTGCAAGGATGTCGGCGTGATCTGTGTCGACAGTGGCTACGAGATCCATTTCGCCGGCGCCGCCGGCCTCGACATCAAGGGCACCGAAGTGCTTGGCCTGGTCAAGACCGAGGACGAGGCGCTGGAGCATATCGTGGCGCTGACGCAGATGTATCGCGAGCAGGGCCGCTATCTCGAGCGCATCTACAAATGGGCCAAGCGCATCGGCATCCCCGAGATCAAGCGCCAGATCATGGACGACGGTGCAAAGCGCAAGGCCTATTACGAGCGCTTCGTCTTCAGCCAGAAATTCGCCCAGGTCGACCCGTGGTCGGAACGCGTCTCCGGCAAGGACAAGCACGAGTTCCGGCCAATGGCTTCTGTCGGGTTTGCGCAGGCGGCGGAGTGATCAAAATGGACTGGATATCGATCGGCTCACTCTCCGACATCCCGCGGCGTGGCGCGCGCTGCGTCGACACACCCGAGGGTAAGATCGCCGTCTTCCGCACGCAGGACGATCAGGTCTACGCCATCGACGATCATTGCCCGCACAGAGGTGGGCCGCTGAGCCAAGGCATCGTCCACGGCACCGCCGTCACCTGTCCCTTGCACAATTGGGTCATCTCGCTGGAGACGGGCAAGGCGCTCGGCGCCGACGAGGGCGCCGTGCGCACCATTCCTGTGCGGATCGAGGGCGAGCTCCTGTTCATTGCGCTGAAAGCGCTGGCCAGCCGCGCGGCCTGAAGCATGGAACTGGGCGAAGCGCGCGAGGTGAGGACCACCTGCCCCTATTGCGGGGTGGGTTGCGGCGTGCTGGCGAAAGTCGCCCCCGCCGGGGCAGTAAGCGTACGCCGCCACCCCCCCCCAACAGCGGAAATACGCCCGGACTTGTCCAACGGGGGCGGCCGGGCCCAAACCAAACCCCACGCCCGCCGGG